>JAWVYP010000028.1:0-16093 GCA_033722655.1 Akkermansiaceae bacterium
AACCCCCCCCCGCTACAGTAGACCCTCCCACGAACGGGAACAGAACACCTCACCAGCCCCAGCTCTCTCGCCCGCTTGGGGACAGCCCATTCCTTTTCCTTTAAGTATTCCGCTCAACCTGCTTGACTGCCGGCATGTTCCTGCGAGTCAGCCTTTTCATCTTGGTCGCCGCACTCCTGCCCGCGCCGCTCCACGCGGCCGGTTCAAAGAAGGGCAAGGCCGCCATCAGCTTCCACCTCCAGGCGGATGTGGGGGACGCGCCCAAGATGGTCTATCCCATGATGGTCAACGACAAGCAGCTGAGCTTCAAGCGCATGCCCGAGTTCACTACGGAGGACTTCGCCGCCTACAAGGCCATCCCCAGCAAGACCAAGCAGGGCGTCTATGACATCATGCTGCAACTCAAACCCAAGACCGCCAAGCGCCTGCAACACATCACCAATGTCCACCGCGGCAAATACCTCGCCGCGCAACTCAACGGGCGGCCCGGGGAAGCCGTCATCATTGATGCGCAGGTCAACGACGGCATCCTGATGATCTGGGGCGCGGCCACCGATGCCGACCTGGAAATCCTGGCCGAGACCCTCGAAGGTGGTGTCGAACTGCAATGATCCCATCCGCAGTCCATCCCTTCCGGTGGCGCGCCACCGCAAGCTGGCTCGGTGCCCTGCTGGGCGCCGCCTCCCTCCAGGCCTCGGAGGATCTGTGCCTGCCCACCGGCAATGACTACATCTTCAGCAAGCATCCGGAGCGCTTCTACATGCACGTCGACCGGATCTTCGAGGGTGAGGCCTCCAAACCCTGGACTGGTGGCTGTTACGGCTACGTGCGCAACCTGCGCCGCATCGACGAGGACACCGTGGTGCCGACCCGCCTGCACGAGGGCATCGACATCAAGCCTCTCAAGCGAGACTCCAAAAACCGGGCCCTCGACAAGATCGGCAGCATCTCGGCGGGCAAGGTCGTGCATGTGAACGACAATCCCGGCAAGAGCAACTACGGCAAGTATGTGGTGGTCGAGCACGACTGGGAAAACACCAAGGTCTATTCCCTCTATGCCCACTTCGCCAAAATCACCTGCAAGGTCGGCCAGAAGGTGAAAGCCGGAGACGAACTCGGCGTCATGGGCGATACCGGCCGCGGCCTCCCCCGCGAACGCGCCCACCTGCATCTGGAGCTCAACCTGCTGATGAGCCCCCGCTACGACGAGTGGGCTCGCAAACGCCAGATGGTCAACCACCACGGCAAGTACAACGGCATCAATCTGACCGGCTGCGACATCGCCGCCTTCTATCTGGAAAAGCGCAAGAACCCGGAGCTCAAGTTCTCGGAGTTTGTCGCCAGCCAGCCCGTCCACTTCAAAGTGGTCACCCCCTTCAAGGGAACCCCCGACTTCGTCGAGCGCTACCCTTGGATCTGCCATGGCGATCTCGCCGGCGCGCAATCCTGGGAGATCAGCTTCAGCGCCACCGGCTTTCCGGTCGCCTTCGAGCCCAGCAAGAAAAAGGTCGGCGGCACCTACGTGACCTCCATCCGTCCCTCCAAGAAAGTCCCCCACCAATACCTCACCCGCTGGCTGATTTCCGGCATCGACAACAAGGCCAGCCTCAACGCCGGCGGCAAGAACCTGATTGAGTTGCTGATGGGAGATTTTTAGCCCCGACAAGTCGGGGCTGTTCTTAGTTCTTAGTTCTTAGTTCGCACGAAGCACGAAGCACGAAGCACGAAGCACCCCAACACCATGTCCGACTCCATTGTAGAAAAAATGACCAGCCTCGGCCTCTCGTTGCCAGAGGTTCCCGCGCCTGTCGCCGCCTACGTCAACTGCGTGCGCAGCGGCAATCTCCTCCATCTCTCCGGCGGTCTGCCAATCAAGGCCGATGGCAGCATGATCACCGGCAAGGTTCCCACCGATGTGTCCCTCGAAGAAGCGCAGGAGGCCGCCCGTCTGTGCATCCTCAACCGCCTCGCCGTGGTGAAGGATGAAATCGGCTCGCTGGACAAGGTGAAGCAGATCGTCGCCATCACTGGCTTCGTCAATTCCGAGCCCGACTTTCCCGGCCACCCGCAAGTCATCAATGGTGCCTCTGAACTGCTGGTGGAAGTCTTCGGCGACAAGGGCAAGCACTCGCGCACCGCTCTCGGTGCCGCCGCCCTGCCACTCAACGTCGCCGTGGAGATCAACATGGTTATAGAGGTGGAAGATTGAGGGTTGCGGCCTCCTCCGGGGCCGGATGGAATGATTCCAACTCGCGTTGCTCGTTGGCCCTTCGGTCGTTGCCGCTACAGCACTTATCCTTGCCTGATACTGTCTCTTTGAACACTATCGCTGCGACATGAGTAGCAAGACCCTGGTAATGGAGCCGCAGGAGGCGCTACGCAGCCACTTTGGCTTCGACGATTTCCTCAGCGGCCAGCAGGAGGTCATCGAGCAAATCGTCTCCGGCCGCGATGGCCTGGTGGTCATGCCCACCGGTGGCGGCAAGTCGCTCTGCTACCAAGTGCCCGCGCTCTGCTTCGAGGGCGTGACCTTGGTGATCTCTCCCCTCATCGCCCTGATGAAGGACCAAGTCGATGCCCTGACCGAGCGCGGCATTCCCGCCACCGTGATCAACTCGACCCTGAGTTGGGACGAGCAACAGGAGCGCCTGGCCGCCATCCGCGCAGGCGAATACCGCCTGGTCTACGTTGCGCCCGAGCGCTTCCGCGCGGGCAGTTTCATGCGCGCACTGGAAGGCATCGAGATCTCGCTCTTCGCCGTCGACGAGGCCCACTGCCTGAGCCAATGGGGTCACGACTTCCGTCCCGACTACCTGCGCCTTGGCTCGGCCCTGGAGAAACTCGGCCATCCTCAATGCGTGGCGCTGACTGCGACCGCCACGCCGGTGGTGCGCCGCGACATCTGTGAGGTCCTCAAGCTGCGCGAGCCCTTCGAGCAGGTCAGTGGATTCTCGCGTCCCAACCTGGCGCTGGCCATCCGCAGCGTGGACAAGGCCGTCGACAAGGATCAGCGCCTGCGCGAAGTCATCGGCAAGCACCGCACCGGCATTGTCTACTGCGCGACCCGCAAGAAGGTCGAAAGCGTCTCCGAGACCCTCGCCAGCTGGGGCATGAAGTGCGTCGCCTACCACGGCGGCATGAGCGACCGCGAACGCGACCAGGCCCAGAACGCCTTCATCCGCCGCGAGGCCGACGTCGCGGTGGCCACCAATGCCTTCGGCATGGGCATCGACCGCCCCGACGTGCGCTTCGTCATCCACTACGAGATTCCCGGCAGCGTGGAGGCCTACTACCAGGAAGCCGGACGCGCTGGACGCGACGGCGAGGCCGCCGTGTGTGAGTTGCTCTTCAACTATGCGGACACCCGCACCCAAGAGTTCTTCATCGAGGGCACCAACCCGGGAGCCCACACCATCCGCCAGGTCTACGACGCCCTGCAGCAGAACGCCGACGAACAGCACGAGGTGCACTGGAGCCTGGAGGAACTCGGTGACGCCATCGGCAGCAGCAACGGCATGGCGGTGGGCAGTGCGCTGGGCGCGCTGCTTCGCGCCCGCTGCATCGAGCGCTTTGACGTGCCCGGAAAAAGGCGGCGCGGCACCCGCCTGCTCAAGCCGGAGCTGACTTCCCAGGATCTGCCGCTGGACGAAACCGCGCTCGAGGAGAAGGAGCGCCGCGACCGCGACAAGCTCAAGGCCATGGTCGAACTCAGCTACGCCCACCAATGCCGCCAGCAGTGGATCCTCTCCTACTTCGGCGAGCAGGACCAAGGCACCTGCGGCAACTGCGATGTCTGCCGCAACCAGGGCCCCGGCGAGCGCAAGGCCCCCACCAAGGAACAGGCGCTCATCGTCAAGAAAGCGCTCAGTGGGGTGGCGCGCATGTCGCAGCGGACCCAAAACGGCTGGCAGGGCCGCTACGGGCGCGGCCGCATCGTGCAGATGCTGGCCGGCAGCAAGTCGCAGGAAATCCTCTCCGCCCACCTCGACCGACTCAGCACCTATGGCATTCTCAAGAGTCAGGGCGCGGGCTTCCTCAACCGCCTGATGCGCTGCCTCTCGCAAGCCGGCTTGGTCCGCACCGAAACCTCCGGCGACTATCCCCTGCTCACCCTTACCGCACGTGGCGACCTCGCCATGCGCGGCAAGCTCGACTACGAACTGGTCTGGCCCGAGACCAAGAGCAGCACCAGCGCCACGGTTGCCGATCTGGAAGACGAAGGCTTCGACCCCCAGCTCTACAGCCTGCTGCGCGACCTGCGCTCAAAACTTGCCAAGCAGAACAAGGTCCCGCCCTACGTCATCTTCAGCAACAAGACGCTCGAGGCCCTCTGCCGCTACCAGCCCACCGAGGCCGCCAGCGCGCTCAAGGTTCCCGGCATCGGCGAGACCAAGCTCCAGCGCTACGGCGAGCCCTTCATGGAGACCATCCGGATGTGGAAGCAGAGGTAGGGATGGATTTCCGAGCGGTCCGTATGTCTGCAGGCTGGCACCGAGTGGGTTTTGGAGAAAAGAGTCCGCCTCCATGACTACGGACGGCTGGGACAGCCATCCCTAGCTGGGATTGAGAAATGACAAAGCGTCATGGAGGCACCAGACTCCCTGGGTGCTGACTTCGCTCCGCCTCCAGGATTTCCGCTGCTTCGAGTCCCTCGACATCGAGGCCCCGGAGCAGGGAGCGATTCTGATTGGCGACAACGCCCAGGGCAAAACCTCCATCCTCGAGGCCATCTGCATGCTGATGCGCCTGCACTCCCCGCGCACCCACCGCATGGGCAGCCTCGCCCGCTTCGGCACCAAGGGCTTTGGCATTGCCGGCAATCCGTGGAAAAGCGAGCGCCGGGTGCGTTACTCGCGCGAAGGGCTCAAGCTCAAGGTCGAGCAGGAGGAGCGCCACAAGAAGTCCGACTACCTGCATGACGGTGGGCGCATCGTCTGGCTGGGCAACGAGGATCTGGAGCTCATCCGCGGTCCCGGCGAAGGCCGCCGCCGCTACCTCGACTTCATCGGCTCCCAGCTCGATGCCGACTACCTGCATTCCTGGTCGCGCTACCGCCGCGCCCTGCAGGCAAAGAACCTGCTGCTCAAGGAAAAGGATCCGCGCGATTCCCAGATCCACGCCTACGAGGAAATCCTCATCGAGCACGGCAGTCTGCTGATGAAGGTGCGCGCCCGCGCCATCAAGGAGCTCAGCCCACTCGCCGCCACCGCCCAAAACACCGTCAGCGGCAAGGAGGAACCCCTCAAGCTGGAGTATCTGCCCGCCAGTGGCGAGGACCTGCGCGAGTCCATGCACCAGGCGCGCGAGCGAGAGCGCCGCACTCGTCAATCCGTGGTCGGCCCGCACCGCGATGACCTCGCCCTGCGCATCCACGACATGCCCGCCAACGAATTCGCCAGCGAAGGCCAGCAGCGCACCTTGGCCTTGGCCCTCAAGCTCGCCCAGGGCCAGCTCCTCGCCGACCACCACGGTGCCCAGCCCATCTACCTGCTCGACGACATCTTCGGCGAACTCGACGTCAGCCGCCGCAATGCCCTGATGAGTCATTTGCCCGAGCCCGCGCAAAAGTGGATCACCACCACCCATCTGGATTGGATGGGCGATACGCATGGGCTGGATGCGCTGGCGCGGGTGACGGTTGAAAATGGCGAGTGCCGAGCTTGAGCAGCGGGAGGTGAGCAACCACGGATAGACACGAACCCATACGGATTTTTCGAATTTCCAAATCGGCCCGCGGCCCGATCACAGTTTGTACAACTGTAGGGGCGATCTACTTGTCCCGGCATAGTCTTGGCGTAGGCGCATGAGCGCTCGGGACTATCGTTGCGAGACCGCGGGACGATATCGGAGGGTCGAAGGCCTTGCCCCGAAACTCACAGAGCGAAGGGGACAAGAGAGGCGAGCGAATCAGGAAAAGCCGGCCGGCCGGGAAGGAACCGGTGCCCCCCCTACTTCCCCAGCAACTCACGAAAATAGGCAATCGTCGGCTCCAGTCCCTCCTCCAACTCTACCTTCGGCTCCCAGTCCATCAGCTCCTTGGCCTTGCGGATCTCGGGTTGGCGCTGCTTGGGGTCATCCCCCGGCAAGGGCAGATGGGTGATGGATGAAGACCCGCCCACCTGCTTGAGCACCTTTTCGGCGAGTTCGAGCATGGTGAATTCGCCCGGATTGCCCAGGTTGAGCGGACCGAGCTCGCTGTCCTGGTTCATGAAGCGGACAAAGCCCTCGATCAGGTCGTCAACGTAACAGAAGGAACGGGTCTGCTGGCCGTCCCCATAGATGGTGAGATCCTCTCCCGTCAGGGCCTGGACGATGAAGTTCGAAACCACCCGGCCGTCGTCAGGAAGCATGCGCGGGCCGTAGGTGTTGAAGATGCGGATCACCCGGATATCCACGCCGTTCTGGCGATGGTAATCGAAGAACAAGGTCTCCGCGCAGCGCTTGCCCTCGTCATAGCAGGAGCGGATGCCCACGGGATTGACGTTGCCCCAATAGGACTCGGGCTGTGGATGGACGACCGGATCGCCGTAGACCTCGGAGGTCGAGGCCTGGAAGACCCGCGCATTCAGGCGTTTGGCCAGGCCGAGGCAGTTGATGGCACCCATCACCGAGGTCTTGATGGTCTTGATCGGGTTGTGCTGGTAATGCGGCGGCGAGGCCGGACAGGCCAGATTGTAGATCTGGTCGACCTCGAACTTGAAGGGATCGATCACATCGTGGCGGACGGCCTCGAATTCCGGATGGTCCAGTATATGGGCAATGTTGGCCTTCCGTCCGGTAAAGTAGTTGTCGAGGCAGATCACCTCATGGCCGTCCTTGAGCAGACGATCGCAGAGATGGGAGCCCAGAAAACCGGCTCCTCCAGTTACCAAAATGCGCATGACCTAGAAATGGAGCCCGGAGCCCAAAATGCAAGGCCTTTGCCAAGCCCTCCCGCCCTTCATGGCAGTGCAATGATTATGATGTTCATTTTATATTGAACACTTGGGAGGGATTCCCTTAGCTTCGATTTCCCATGAGCAAGACCACCCCGGCGGCCAACTCGACTCCCTTGGAGATCGAGGAGCAGGTCATCGCCATTTTCGTCGATGGCGTGAAGGTGCTGGGGCTACCCCGCTCCATCGGCGAGATCTACGGCTTACTCTTCATCAGTCCGCAGCCCCTGTCCCTGGATGACCTGGTCGAGCGCCTCGGCATCAGCAAGGGCTCGGCCAGCCAGGGACTGCGCACCCTGCGAAGCCTCGGTGCCGTGCGCGAGGCCAGTGATCACGGTCTGCCGGAGCGCCGCACCTACTACGAGGCCGCGACCGAACTCAAGCGGCTGGTCGGCGGATTCATCCGCGAGCAGATCCGCCCCCATCTCGACAGCGGCCGCAGCAAGGTCTCCCAACTCGAACCAGCCATTTCCGACATCGAGGACCCCGAGCTTCGGGATTTTGCCCAAGAGCGCGTGGAGCGCCTCGATCAGTGGATGCGCAATGCCGGCAAGGTCCTGCCCATTCTCCAGAAACTCCTTGGCCAATAAGCCTTCACCAAAGCCCAAACCCACAAGCAAAGCCTCTTATGGTCTCTCCAGCCCACAGCACCCAGCAATGGTATTGCGTGCGCACCCAGGTCAAACGCGAACAGGTCGCCGCCAGCCACCTGCGCCAACTGCCCGGCGTCGAGGTGCTCTGTCCCCGCTTGCGCTACCGCAAGTCGACGGCCCGCGGCCGCATCTGGTGGAACGAACCCCTCTTCCCCGGCTACGTCATGGCCCGCTTCGAACTCGATGCCATGAAGCGCCAGGTCAACACTTCCACCGGGGTTCGTGGACTGGTTCACTTCGGCCAACAGGTCCCCGCAGTTCCGGACGCCTTCGTCGAGGAGATGAAGCACGAACTCCTCGAGCACGCCGAAAACGACACCCTCACCACCACCCCCACCATCGAGATCGGTGACGAGGTGCAGGTCAACGACGGCCCGCTGCGCGGCATGAGCGGCATCATTGTCGAAGTGCTGCCCGCCAAGGAACGCGTGCAGGTCCTCCTCGAGTTCCTCGGTGAGTCCCATGCGGTCGAACTCGATCTCTTCTCCCTACTGCTTCCCCGGCGGCCCCAACCCGGGCCGGCCAAACCCTCCGAGGAGCCTCCCACCGCCTGACGACTTTGGCGCAACTTGCACTTGCGCTGGCACTCCATTCGGGCCTTTCTCAGCCAATGCCTTCACTTTTCATTGCAGGACACCGCGGCATGGTCGGATCCGCTCTGCTGCGCGAAGCCGAACAGCGGGGCGACACCGAAGTACTGACCGCCACCCGCCAGCAAGTCGATCTCTGCGAGCAGGCCGCCGTGCGCGACTATCTCGCCGACACCAGGCCCGATGCCATCATCATGGCCGCAGCCAAGGTGGGCGGCATCCACGCCAACTCCACCTATCCGGCCGACTTCATCCACGACAACCTGGTGATGGCCACCAATGTCATCGAGGGTGCCCATCGCGCCGGCGTGCCCCGCGTGCTCTTCCTCGGCTCCTCCTGCATCTATCCCCGCGAGGCCCCGCAGCCCATGACCGAGGACTGCCTTCTCACCTCGCCGCTTGAGCTCACCAACGAGGCCTACGCCCTGGCCAAGATCGCTGGACTCAAGCTCTGCCAGCACTACCGCGCCCAGCACGGCCTGCTCTACCACAGTGCAATGCCGACCAATCTCTACGGACCGGGCGACAACTACCACGCGGAGAATTCCCATGTCATCCCCGCCCTCATCCGCCGCTTCCACGAAGCCAAGGAACGGGGTGACTCCAGCGTCATCATCTGGGGCACCGGCAGCCCCAAGCGCGAATTCCTCCACGTCGATGACCTCGCCCGGGCCTGCTTCCACCTCCTGCAGCTTGAGCAACCCGCCGATTGGGTCAACGTCGGCACTGGCAAGGACCTCAGCATCCTCGAGCTGGCCCAGCTCATTGCCAAGGTCGTGGGCTTCGAGGGAGAGATCCAGACCGACCCGAGCAAACCCGACGGCACGCCGCGCAAGCTCCTGGACATCAGCCGCATCCTCGAAACCGGCTGGAAGCCGCAAATTGAACTCGGAGTCGGCCTTCAAGCCGCCTACGAGGATTTCAAATCCACACTCGAATCCGGCGCGGCCAGACTCTAGGCTTTGGCCCACCACCCTCCCCTCTATCAGCTTCATGAAAAAGGCACTCATCACCGGTATTACCGGCCAAGACGGCTCCTACCTCGCGGAATTTCTTTTGGAGAAAGGCTACGAAGTCCACGGCATCAAGCGCCGGGCCTCCCTCTTCAATACCGAGCGCGTCGACCACATCTACGAAGATCCCCACATTGAGGGTCAGCGTTTCCACCTGCATTACGGCGACCTCACCGACAGCTCCAACCTCACCCGCATCCTCAGCGAGGTAAAACCCGACGAAGTCTACAACCTCGGCGCCCAATCCCACGTCGCCGTGTCCTTCGAGTCTCCGGAATACACTGCAGACGTCGACGCCATGGGCACCCTGAGATTGTTGGAAGCCATTCGCTTCCTGGGCATGGAGAAAACCTGCCGTTTCTATCAGGCCTCGACCTCCGAGCTCTATGGTCTGGTCCAGGAAACCCCGCAAACCGAGACCACTCCCTTCCACCCCCGCTCGCCCTATGGCGTGGCCAAGATGTATGCCTACTGGATCACGGTCAATTACCGCGAAGCCTACGGCATGTATGCCTGCAACGGCATCCTCTTCAACCACGAGTCCCCGCGTCGCGGCGAGACCTTCGTCACCCGCAAGATCACCCGCGCCATGGCCAACATCGCCCAGGGGCTCCAGAACTGCCTCTACCTCGGCAACATGGACGCCCTGCGCGACTGGGGCCACGCCAAGGATTACGTCCGCATGCAGTGGATGATGCTCCAGCAGGACGAGCCCCAGGACTTTGTCATCGCCACCGGCAAGCAGATTTCGGTGCGCGACTTCGTGCGTCTCTCCGCCGCCGAGGCCGGCATCGAACTGGAATTCTCCGGCAATGGTGTGAATGAGATTGCCACGGTCACCGCCATCTCGGATCCACAGAAGGCGAGTTCGGTGGAAGTGGGGGACGTCATCGTCAAGGTCGACCCCCGCTACTTCCGTCCGGCCGAGGTGGAAACCCTGCTCGGAGATCCGGCCAAGGCCAAGAAGGAGCTCGGCTGGGAGCCTGAAATCACGGTCGAGGAAATGTGCGCAGAAATGGTCGCATTCGACCTCGACCAGGCCCGCAGGAACGCGCTGCTCAAGTCGCACGGCCACGAAGTGCGCCTCTCGATGGAGTGAGCCCATCCGAGTGAACCCGGTCACTGCTTGAAACGCCATTCCGTCATCGGACTTCCCATCGCGGCCACTGATTACTCAGGGGCCACGGCCTGGGTTCTGGATGCCGCAAAAGCCGGCCAGCGCGCCCACGCGGTGGAAGCCGCCAACACCCACGTCGCCGCCCTCGCCCGCCACGATCCCGATTTTCGCAGGAGCATGGAGCGCTTCGAGCTCATCCTGCCCGATGGCATGCCCCTGGTCTGGGCCATCAATGCCGAGGCTGCAGACGGCGAGCGGCTCGAGGACCGGGTCTATGGGCCCAACCTGATGCTCAAGGTGCTCGAAGCCACCGCCCACATGCCCGACCTGGGCCACTTCCTTCTCGGCGGCAGCCAGGCCACCCTCGACAAGCTCGAAGAGCGCTTCCGCCGGGAGTTTCCCGACACCCGCATCGCCGGATCCTACTCACCACCCTTTGGCGCCTGGGGCAAGGAGGAGCAGGCCAGGATCGAAGCCAGGATCCGCGAATCCGCCGCCAAGCTCATCTGGGTGGGCCTCGGCTGCCCCAAACAGGAGCACTGGATTGCCCGCCATCTGGACCAACTGCCCGTCGGCGTCTATTTCGGCATCGGCGCCGCCTTTGCCTTCCACGCGGGCGAAGTGCGCCAGGCTCCTGCCTTCCTGCAGAAACTCGGCCTGGAATGGATCTTCCGGCTGGCCTCCGAGCCGAGGCGCCTCTTCAAGCGCTACTTCATCTACAATGCCCTCTTCGTGTTCCACTTCCTGCGCGAGCGCATACGAGATTAGCCCGGATATTTTATGATTCTCGTGGGCGAGGCGCAGGAATTCTCGATCTTGCCAAGGCCGACGCTGAAAACGCAGTTCGGACTGAGTTGGCACTCTGTCCAACTGCGTTTTCGAGGAGAACGCAGGCAACATCGGCAAGGACAAGCCGCAGACCGAGGTTTTATGAAATATCCGGGTTAGGACGCGGGCACCCTTTTTACTGCTTCCCTGAACTCTTCCGAATTTCGCGCCACACTCCGATTTCTATCCCTTGCACACTGCTCCTGAAGCGCCCTACACTTCGCTTCCGTTGATTCAGGCCATGGCTAGCATGCCCATCATCGAAGAACGAAAAACCATCAACGAAGAACGGATGGCGAAGCCATCCATTTACCCATGAAGATTGAATCCATCTGCTGCATCGGCGCCGGCTATGTCGGAGGCCCGACCATGGCCATGATCGCCGCCAAGTGCCCGGACATCCAGGTCACCGTGGCCGACATCAACCACAAGCGCATCGACGCCTGGAACTCCGATTCGCTCCCCATCTACGAACCCGGACTCGACGAGGTCGTCCAGCAAGCCCGTGGCCGCAACCTGCACTTCACCACCGAAATCCGGCAAGCCGTTGCCAAGGCGGATCTGATCTTTGTGTCGGTGGGCACTCCGACCAAGGCCCACGGCATCGGCGCCGGCAGTGCGGCCGACCTGCGCTACATCGAGTCCGCCGCACGCATGATCGCCGAGGTCTCCGAAGGCCACAAGATCATCGTCGAGAAGAGCACCATTCCAGTCAAGACCGCCACCGCCATCCGCACCATCATCACGGCCAATACCAAAAACGAGGCCACCTTCGAGGTGCTCTCCAACCCCGAGTTCCTTGCCGAGGGCACCGCCATTTCCGACCTCCAGAATCCCGACCGCATCCTCATCGGTGGCGACCCCAGCGAGAGCGGCCAGCAGGCCGTGGAAGCCCTGGCTTCCGTCTACGCCAACTGGGTGGATCGCGAGCGCATCATCACCACCAACCTCTGGTCCTCGGAACTCTCCAAGCTGGTCGCCAATGCCTTCCTCGCCCAGCGCATCTCCTCCATCAACTCGATTTCCGCGCTCTGTGAAGCCACCGGCGCCAATGTCGAGGAAGTCGCCCGCGCCATCGGCACGGACTCGCGCATCGGCCCCAAGTTCCTGCGTTCCTCCGTGGGCTTCGGCGGCTCCTGCTTTCAGAAGGACCTGCTCAACCTCGTCTACCTCTGCGAGTCCTTCAACCTGCCCGAAGTCGCGGAATACTGGCGCCAGGTCATCAAGATCAACGACTGGCAGAAGTCTCGCTTTGTCGAAAAGATCGTACGCACCCTCTTCAATACCATCGTCGACAAGCGCATTGCCGTCCTCGGCTTCGCCTTCAAGAAGGACACCAACGACACCCGCGAGTCGCCCGCCATGTATGTCTGCCGCGACCTGCTGCTCGAGCACGCCAAGGTGGCCATCTACGATCCCCAGGTCAGCGCCGAATCCATCTGCAGCGACCTAATTCATCTCGGCGTCGGCGAAGACCTCATCGACTCCCATCTGGAGATCGTCGACAGCCCCTACACGGCCGCCGAAGAAGCCCACGCCCTGGCCGTACTCACCGAGTGGGACGAATTCCGCGACCTCGACCTCAAGCGCATCCACGACCTCATGCTCAAGCCCTCCTTCGTCTTCGACGGCCGCTCCATCCTGCCCGTCGATCAACTCAAGACCCTCGGTTTCGATGCCTTCACCATCGGGCATGGGTAGGCCGCGAAGTGGCCGTTAAACGTTATTTGTTATTGGTTATCTCTGCGATTCATGCCGTATAACTTATAACCAGTTAACGAATAACTGCGGCCCAGCCGCACAAATTCATGTCCAACATCCACACCGAGTTCCACCGCTTCCTTAACCGCTTCGAAAAGCAGGCCCTGCTCAAGCAGAAGGGCATTGTGATCTGGATGTGTGGGCTGTCGGGTTCGGGCAAGTCGACCATTGCCAATGCGGCCGAACGGGTTCTCCACGATCAGGGGCGCATGACCGCCATCCTCGATGGCGACAACCTGCGCAGCGGACTGAACTCCGATCTCGGCTTTTCCGACGAGGACCGGCTCGAAAACATCCGCCGCTTCTCGGAAGTAGCCAAACTCTTTGTCGAACAGGGCATCATCACCTTCGTCTCCGCCATCACCCCTCGCGGGGAGCTGCGCGACCTGGCCCGCGGCATCCTTGGCAAGGACATGTTCGAGGTCTACGTCAAGGCCAGCTACGAGGCCTGCGAGGAGCGGGACGTCAAAGGACTCTACGCCAAGGCGGCCAAGGGCGAGATCAAGGATTTCACCGGCAAACAGAGCGGCTTTGAAGAGCCCGCCAATCCTGACTTGGTCATCGACACCGAAGCCACCACGGTCGAGGACGCCGCCTTTGAGCTGCTGGAGGCCATTCGCGAGCGCATTTGAGACCACTCATCCTCCATCCATGGGGAAGTTCTCTTTCTGGATCTATTCATTAGTAAATCGCCTAGGTTAATTAAGATTATCTCTTGACCCGCCTGCACGGCTGGCCTATCCCCCGCTCGCAGCATTCCAGCTTCTTCATGAACTACAATCTCAGCCACCTCGATCAACTCGAAGCCGAAGCCATTTTCGTGCTCCGCGAGACCGCCGCCCAATTCCAGAATCCGGGCCTGCTCTTCTCCGGCGGCAAGGACTCCATCGTCATGGCCTGGCTGGCCAAGAAAGCCTTCCATCCGGCCCGCATGCCCTTCCCCCTCGTGCACATCGACACCGGCCACAATTTCCCCGAGACCATCGAGTATCGCGACCAGTTCGCCGAGGAGATTGGTGCACGCCTGATCGTCGGTTCCGTCCAGGACTCCATCGACAAGGGACGCGTGACCGAGGAAAAGGGCCCGGACGCCTCGCGCAACCGCCTGCAGACCACCACTCTGCTCGACACCATCGAGGAGTACCAGTTCGACGCCGTGCTCGGTGGCGGACGCCGTGATGAGGAAAAGGCCCGCGCCAAGGAACGCTTCTTCTCCCACCGCGACGACTTCGGCCAGTGGGACCCCAAGAACCAGCGTCCCGAGCTCTGGAACCTCTTCAACGGCCGCATGCATCCCGGTGAGCACTTCCGCGTGTTCCCCCTCTCCAACTTCACCGAAATGGACATCTGGATGTACATGAAGCGCGAGGGCATCGTCCTGCCAAGCCTCTACTACGCTCACGAACGCGACACCCTCATCCGCAACAACACCATCCTCGCCATCAGCGAGTTCGTTGAACCACGTGAGGGCGAGGAGGTCGTCAAACGCAAGATCCGCTTCCGCACCATGGGTGATGCCACCATCACCGGTGCGGTCGAGTCCGAGGCCGACACCATGGACAAGATCATCGAGGAGGTCGCAGCCGCCCGCCAGACCGAGCGCGGCAACCGCGCCGACGACAAGCGTTCCGAGACCTCGATGGAGGATCGCAAGAAGGAAGGTTATTTCTGAGCAAGCTCAGCAATAACCTTCTTTTGTTCCTGGTTCCTGGTTCTTCGTTCCTAGTTAGGGAAGCAACCATGAACACGGAACAGCAGCGCAAGCTGCAACTAAGAACCAATAACTAAGAACTAAGAACAGCGGCTAAGCCGCTACAATCCCATGGATCTACTCCGTTTCACCACTGCCGGTTCCGTCGATGACGGCAAATCGACGCTGATTGGCCGCCTGCTCTACGACTCCAAGTCCATCTTCGAGGACCAACTCGAAGCCGTGGAGCTTTCCTCCAAACGCCGCGGCGATGAGAACGTCAACCTCGCCCTCCTGACCGACGGCCTCAAGGCCGAGCGCGAGCAGGGCATCACCATCGACGTCGCCTACCGCTACTTTGCCACTCCCAAGCGCAAGTTCATCATCGCCGACACCCCGGGCCACACCCAGTACACCCGCAACATGGTGACCGGCGCGTCGACCGCCAACCTCGCCATCATCCTGGTCGATGCCCGCAAGGGGGTGATCGAGCAGACCAAGCGCCATTCCTTCATCGCCAACCTGCTGCGCATCCAGCACGTGGTGCTGGCGGTCAACAAGATGGACCTGGTCGACTACGACGAGGACACCTACCGCCAGATTGTTTCGGACTACCGCGAGTTCGCCTCGCGACTCGACAACATCGTTGAGATCCAGGACATCCCGATTTCCGCCCTCAACGGCGACAACGTGGTCGAGAAGTCCGAAAACATGCCCTGGTACCAGGGCCCGACCTTCCTCTATCACCTCGAAAACGTCTACGTCGGCGGCGAGGAAAACCACGTCGAGGCCCGCTTCCCCGTGCAATGGGTGATCCGCCCCATGTCCGATGAATGGCACGACTTCCGCGGGTATGCCGGCCGTGTGGCCGGTGGCGTCTTCAAGCCCGGTGACGAGGTCACCGTTCTGCCCTCCGGCTTCACCAGCAAGGTCAAGGCCATCCACACCGGTGACGGCGAAATCAAGGAGGCCTTCGCACCCCAATCGGTGGCCATCACCCTCGAGGACGAAATCGACATCTCGCGTGGCGACACCCTGGTCAAATCCAACAACCCTCCCAAAGTCAGTCAGGACATCGAGGCCATGATCTGCTGGTTCTCCAACAAACCCATGCAGCACCGCGCCAAGCTGATCCTGCGTCACACCACCCAAGAGACCAAGGCCATCATCCAGGAAGTCAAATACCAGGTCGACATCAACAGCCTGCACAAGATCGAGGACGTCGACGGTTTCGAGATGAACGACATCGGTCGGATCTCACTGCGCACCGCCGCCCCCCTCATCCACGATTCCTACCGCCGCAACCGCAACACCGGTTCCTTTGTGCTCATCGACCCGGGCACCAACGAGACTGTGGCGGCCGGCATGATCGTCTGATGGCCATTGACCCCGGCCACTGCGGATGAGAAGGATTTCCCGCGATGTCCTTCCAGCTTCTCGCCACCGACCCAGCCAGCGCCGCCCGCAGCGGACGCCTTGAGCTGGCCCACGGCGTGGTCGAAACAC
>JAWVYP010000029.1:0-15995 GCA_033722655.1 Akkermansiaceae bacterium
TGCATGGGATCGGGTGCCTTCAGCGCCGCCTCAAACAGTTTGTTGAGGGTTTTCTGATCAGTCATAGCATGTACATCCTATGCAGAAATGTTCTTTTTGGGGTATTACGAAATGACGGGTAATGGCCCACACGGCTTTACCTCTCAATTGGAAGCTTCCAGAGGATTTAGCCCGAATATTTCATGAAGCCTCGGTCTGCGGCTTGTCCTTGCCGATGTTGCCTGCGTTCTCCTTGAAAACGCCGTTGGACAGAGTGTCAACTCAGCCCTGACTGCGTTTTCAGCGTCGGCCTTGGCAAGATCGAGAATTCCTGCGCCTCGCCCACGAGAATCATGAAAGATCCGGGCTAGGCGATTCTCACGAAACGCGAACCCGGACAGCTTTTGACCATGCCTTGGATTTCGAGCGAGGCCAGGGAGCGGCTGATGACCGCAGTTGGTAGGGCGCAGCGCTCCACGAGTTGGTCCACCGTGGTTTCCATGCTGCCGAGTTCCTCCAGGATCCGGCTCAGGGTCGCATCGATCGCGACTGAGGCAGACTCGGGCCGGGTTTCCCTGCTGGCGGTCCCAAGAGTTGGCAAGACGCCCATGTCCTCCAGGATCTCGGAGGCATCGCTCACCAGACTGGCACCATCCCGGATGAGGCGGTGGCTGCCAGCAAAGCTGTTGCGATCAATGGGCCCCGGCACGACAAACAGGGGCCGGCCGTAATCCCCGGCGAGATTGGCTGTGATCAGGCCTCCGGACTTGGGCGGGCATTCCACGACCAGCAGGGCCTGGGACCAGCCGGCAATGATGCGGTTGCGCATGGGAAAGGTGCCTTTGTCGGGGCGGGTGTGCAGGGGGTATTCCGACACCACCGCCCCATGCCCCGAGGCGATGCGCTCGGCGAGGGCTTCGTTTTCAGGTGGATAGAGTCTGGCGAGTCCGGAGCCGATGATGGCAACGGTTTTCCCATCGGCGGCGATGGCGGCTTCATGGGCGGCGGTGTCAATTCCACGTGCCAGACCCGACACGATGGCATGGCCGCTTGCTGCAAGCTGGTAGGAAAATTTGCGGGTGGTTTGCAGTCCATAGTGACTGCAGCGACGGGAGCCGACCACGCCGATGCAGGTCTCGAGCGCGGTCGGCAATTCGCCCTGGCAATAGAGGAGCAGCGGAGCGTCATAGAGTTCGCGCAACTGCGGGGGGTAGGCTCCGTCTTCCTGGGTGATGATGGAAATGCCCCGTGCCTGGCATTCGGCAATTTCTGCGCCCGGGTCGATATGTTGCCGCCAGGCCAGCAGGGTGGCTGCAAGTTCGGGGCCGATGCCGCGCACTTCCAGCAGGGTGTTGCTGGAAGCAGAGAGAACCTTGCTGGCATTGCCGAAGGCGTCGATCAGTCGGCGGCGGCGAATGGGGCCGATGCCGGGAAGCATGTTGAGCGCGACCAGCGCCTCGAGCGGTGACATGGACCGCGATGCTAGGGATCAATCCGAATCAATCAAATGATAAATTGATATATCGATAAATGGGTCAGGCGTTCACGCCGTCGAGTTGCTCCCACAGTTCGGGGCACTCGTAAATTGGCATCCAGCGTTCCATGCCACTGGTCCAGATCATCTTGAGCGGGGGCTTGAGGGTTGGATCGTTCATCTTCTCCTTGAGTTCCTCGGCGAGCACGGGACCGACGGCCTCACCTTCGTAAATGTAGTACCATTCTCCCTGGCGGCCCTCGGTGGCAGGAAGGGGGACGCCAGCGGCGGCAGCGTTCAAGCGTTTCTCGCGGGCTGCGGCACGGGCGATGGCGCGGGTCTTCTTCATTTCCTCCCGCTTGGCGGCTTCCTCGTCCGTGAGTTCGGGCTCGGGTTCGGGATGTTCCCTCTGCGCGTTGCGCTCGGCGGGGGGGAGTTCTTCCTTGCCGGTGCCGGGAGTTTGGGGCGAGCCTGGCACCTTGACCCTGGAGGTGTTGATGCGCGCGGCGCGCTCGATGTCGTCCTGCTCGTCGGCGTCCATGGCGGCTGCCTTGGCAATGTTGGCGATGCGTGCCTTCTCCTCGAGTTCGGCCTTGGCGGCAGCCTCGATGGCGTCCATGTCCGGCTCGGCCTTGGCGCGGCGCAACTTGCCATCGGGTCCAACGACCAGTTTGCCGGCGGCGGGGGACCCTGGTCTGGACATGGGAGCCGGAGGCGGACCGCTCTTGGTGGCTGGAGCCTCCTCCTTGGCCTCGGCGGTCTCATCCCTGGCAGCTGGGGCCTCTTGCTTCTTCGCTTCTGGTTTGGCGTCTTCCTGCACCGGAATGGCGGCGGGTGCCTTTGGTGCTTCGGGGGGCTTGACCTCCTGGGTGGCGTCGGAATCGGCGGTCTTGTTTTCAGCCGGTGGTTCGACCTCGGCAGCGGGAGTTTGCGCCGGCTTCTGGATTTGAACTTCCTGGGTTGCGTTGGGATCGGCCTGCTTCTTGGCGGTCGGAGCCCGGTTGGTGAGGTCCTCGCCGGTTTCGGCTCCCATGGTGGAGTCGTAGCGGCGGTCCTTGGCCTTGACGCGGTCGGCGGGAATGGTGACGGCCGGGGGCGGGGTGATTTTGGCGTCCTTCTTGGCTTCCTGCTGGTAGAGGCTGTTGCGCAGGTCCTCGGCGAGCACCGGGCGAAGTTTGGGAACGGCAATGGGGGTGGTGTGCAGGCTGACGCGGCTGGTGAGCTTGAGGGCTTCCATCGGATCGCGCGACATCCAGGGCAGTTCGCCAAGTTTCGGGCGACGGTCCTTGAAGTCGCCCCAGAGGGTCTGCTCCTCGTCGGTCCAGAGGATGAAGTGCTCGAGGTCGGGGTTGACCAGTTCGGGGTCGGCTTCGAGTGCGGCGCCGTAGAAACGGGCGGCTTGCAGCACCATGCCGTGGTGCAGGAGTGCGTTGGCCATGCCCATGTTCTGCACGGCCTTGCCCTTGTTGAGTTCGAGGACGGCAGTCAGCAGGCGAATCGCCTTGCGCGGTTGGTCCTTGGAGAGGATGCGGGCTGCGAAAGCGAGGTCCAGGTCCGTGCTGGGAATCTGGTCGGCTTCCCAAATGACAGCGGCCGCCATGCCGTACTGACCCTTGTCATAGAGCAAATGCGCCAATTGCTGGCGAGTGTCCCAATCGGATGGGTCCTGCTCCAGCTTGGCGGTTAGAAGAAGTTCTTGGTTCTGATTAGGCTCGCTGCTCACTGGAAGGGACGGGGTGAGAAAGGCTTCAAAGTGTGGGGGATTATAAACACGCGATTAGACGAGTTCAAAAAAGAAGCATGGTTTCGGTGGATTGGGCAAGTCAGAAAGTTAGGATAACTGAGATAATTCTAAAAAATTCCGCGAATTCCCAACAAGTTCAGGCTTTTTTTGGACTTTGGTCTCGAATTCATAAAATTTCCATGAATGGCGCTTGTGCGGCCTCAATTCAGCCATTCTAAAGTGCTTCAATCCCTTTGAATTGGGGGATTTTCCGCGCTGCTTGCTGAACAATCAGCTCCGGGCGAGCAGGGATTGCTCCCAATCCTTCCAAACCGCATCCAGATCCCGGGAACGCAGGGCGGTGGCAATTTCACCCGCGCTGCGGGTATCACTGATCTGGAACTGCTCAGTGGCTTTCTCGCAGCCGGTGTGGGAGTCGAGTTCGACTCGCCTTCCCTTCACCGTCAGGTGGAGATCCTCGCTGCCCGCCCCGGTGTAGCCGCCGGGTTCGGTGCGCGCACCGGCGGACATGTGGGTCACGCCCAAGGGGGCCAGGGAATCGCGCAGTTCACCGGGTTCCCGGGTTGAGAGCACGATGCCGACTTGGGGGAAGAGGATGCGGAAGGCGCAGATCAGGCGCAGCAGGTTGCGGTCCTCCAAATAGCGGTCGGGATCGGGCGTGTACTGGTAATTTCCCGCGTAGGGGCGCATGCGCGGAAAGGCGACCGTCAGTTGGGCCTTCCAGCAATGGCGGTAGAGGTATTCGAGGTGGGCGCAGAGGGCGAGGGCCTCGAGTCTCCAGTCGGCGAGTCCGAAGAGGGCACCGATGCCGATGCGGCGAAACCCGCCGGCGTAGGCGCGCTCGGGACAGTCGAGGCGCCAGTTGAAGTTCTTCTTGGGGCCGGCGGTGTGCAGGGTTTCGTAGACTCCGCGATCGTAGGTTTCCTGGTAGACCACCAGCCCTTCGGCCCCGTGGTGGACGATTTCGCGGTACTGGTCGTCTTCCATCGGGCCGACCTCGATGGCGAGGGTGGGGATGAAGGACTTGAGGGCATCCAGGCATTCCTGCAGGTAGCCCTCGCTTACGAACTTGGGATGCTCGCCGGCGACCAGCAACAGGTTGCGGAAGCCCTGGGCGTGGAGATGGCGGGCCTCGGTGACCACCTGGTCGACGGTCAGGGTGGTGCGCAGGATGTTGGCGTCGCGCGAGAATCCGCAATAGCTGCAATTGTTGACGCACTCGTTGGAGAGGTAGAGCGGGGCAAACAGGCGCATGGTGCGGCCGAAGTGGCGCCGGGTCACCTGCTGGCTGCGTTGGGCGAGTTGCTCGAGCGAGGTCCTGGAATCCTGTGCCAGCAAGGCCTGCAGCCGACGCATTCTGGGGGTCGGACGTTTCAGCAATTGGGGGAGGAGCTCAGCGAATGCCATCTGGGTCGAAACATATCCCTCTGCAGCCCTGCGTCAAAGGCGCTTTGAGTGGGGACGAGGCTGGATGAAAAAAAATATCCGGGCTAGGTGTGCACGGCAATACCTGAAAAATGCATTGTGGGAAGCCGTAATTATGGGAGCTTTACCTGTATCCCCATGATTTCTCCCCAACCCAGATTTGGCGCACTGCTATTTGGCGCACTGCTGCTGCCGCTGTGTTTGCTGCTGGCCGCCTGCGATTCATCTGCGCCCACCAGCGAGCTCGAGGAAGCCGCGCCGCAGACGACTGAAGTGGAGGAACTCAGTCCTGCCAACAAGCTTCCCGAGCTGGTCTCCTTCAATGAGCACGTCCAGCCTATTCTCTCCGAATACTGCTACCACTGCCACGGCCCCGATGCCGGCACCCGGGCCCCCGAGCAAGCGCCCCTGCGCCTGGACATCGAGGAACACGCCTTCGCGCTCCGCGACGATGGCAAGCCGGTGATCATCAAGGGCAAGCCGGAGGACTCACTCATCATCAAGCGGATGATGAGCGATGATATCGATCTGATCATGCCTCCACCCGAGAGCCACAAGCAAATGGACTCGCAGGAGATCGCGCTCATCGAGCGCTGGATCGAACAGGGTGCGGAATACGAGGCGCATTGGTCCTTCGGTCCGGTGAAGCGTCCCGAAGCGCCCGAGGCTGGCGAGGGCTGGGCGGCCAACCCGATTGACCGTTTCATCGCCGCCAAGCTCGACGAGCACGGGCTCGAGCCCAATCCCGCCGACGATTTGCGTCGCTACCACCGCCGCTTGGCCTTTGACCTGACCGGCCTGCCACCGGCACCTGCCGAGACCGATGCCTTCATCCGGGCCTACGAGAGGGATGGCGAGGCTGCCGTCAGTGCCGAAGCTGACCGCCTGCTGGCCAGTGACGCCAGTGCCGAGCACTTCGCCCGCCTGTGGTTGGACGTTGCCCGCTACGCCGACACCCACGGCATCCACATCGACAACTACCGTGCGATCTGGCCCTACCGCGACTGGGTGATCCGCGCGTTTGCGGCCAACATGCCCTGGGACCAGTTCACCACCGAGCAGATCGCAGGTGACCTGCTGCCCGGCAGCAGTCTCGACCAGAAGGTGGCCTCCGGCTTCAATCGCTGCATGGCGACCACGGGCGAGGGTGGTGCCATCGCCGAGGAATACGAAGCAATCTACGCCAAGGACCAGGTCGACACCGTGTCGGCGGGATGGCTCGGACTGACCACCGGTTGTGCTTCCTGCCACGACCACAAGTTCGATCCGATTACCATGAAGGATTTCTACTCGATGGCGGCCTTCTTCCGCAACACGACCATGCATGCCATGGATCGCAACAACGCAAACCATCCGCCGAGCATCTTCGTGCCGCTGATGGAGGACCGCCAGCGTTACCCTGTGCTCAAGGAGGAGATCGCCAAGCTGGACAAGGCCCTCCAGGCACGCAGAGCCGAAGCCAAGCCGGCCTTTGAGCATTGGTCGAAGTCACCGTCCCTGGTGGAGTCCAAGGACCGCGATGCCGCTCTCGAATTCTACCTGCCGCTCAACGAGTCCCACGGTCCGATCAAGGGATACTCGAAGGATCAGAGACTGGAGTGGTCCGCGGACATCGAGCGGATCGACGGTCCACTTGGCAAGGCACCCGTGATTTCGGACAAGCCCATCGTGCTCGGTGATCATGCCGCCTTTGAACGTGATGAACCGGTGAGCTTCGGGGGTTACATCTACTACGAAGGCAATCCCAATGGGGCGATTGTCTCGCGGATGGACCCCGCTCAGAGGCTGCGCGGATGGGATCTTTTTCTCGACGGCGACAAGCCCACGACCCACATCATCGATGCCTGGCCCGATGCGGCCAACAAGATCCGCCGAGGACGTGGAATTCCGGCCAAGAAGTGGCACCACTTCATGGTCACCTTCGACGGCCGCAAATCCGGCCATCAGTCGACCAGCCTCTACATTGACGGGCAGCGCGCCCGTGTGGGTGCGGATCCCAACACCGTGGGCGGGGACATCGTCGCGGAGGTTCCCCTGATTCTCGGCTCCCGCGCCGGTGGCGAGAACAAGTTGACCGGTGGCAAGGTGGCGCTGCAGGATTTCCGTTTCTATCGACGCATCCTCTCCCAGGATGAAATCACGCGACTCGCGAGTCTGGGTCAGATTGCCGGCATCCTCAACACGCCCCGCGACAAGTGGAACAAGGATCAAAGCGAAAAGGTTTTCGATTACTATCTGAACTACGTCGACTTTGCTTCGGCTGAAATTCTCGCCAAGAGGGAGCCGCTGGACCGGGAGATGAATGAGATCAAGCAACGTGGTTCCATGAGCCTGGTGATGGAGGAAAAGGACAGCGAGCCCTTTGCCCACATCCTTGGGCGGGGTCAATACACCGACAAGGGTGAGAAGGTGGGTGCAGCCACTCCGGAATTCCTGCCGCCCATGCCCGAGGGCGCACCCCACAACCGCCTCGGTCTTGCCCAGTGGCTCAACGATCCCGCCAACCCGCTGCCCGCCCGCGTCACCATGAACCGCGCCTGGTCCCACATCTTCGGCAAGGGCATCGTGGAGACCAATGGCGACTTCGGCGTGATGGGCGCGCGTCCCACCCATCCCAAGCTGCTCGATTGGCTGGCCGCTGAATTCGTGGACAGCGGCTGGGACTACCGCCACATGGTCAAACTGATGGTGACCTCCATGGCCTACCGCCAATCCGGCCACGTCAATGCCGAGAAGCTGGAGAAGGACTCGGACAACTCCCTGCTCTCGCGCGGACCCCGCCACCGCCTGGACGGCGAACAGATCCGGGATTTGGCTCTCGCGGCTTCAGGGCTGCTGGTCGAGGAACTGGGTGGTCCCCCGGTCAAGCCCTACCAGCCCAAGGGCATCTGGAGCGCGGTGGCCATGCCGCAGTCCAACACCCGCTTCTACATGCAGGACAAGGACGACAAGCTCTTCCGCCGCTCCATCTACACGATCTGGAAGCGCACGGCCCCGCCGCCCTCGATGGAAATCTTCAACGCTCCGACGCGCGAAGTCACCTGTGTGGCACGCGAGCAGACCAACACGCCGCTGCAGGCACTGGTGCTGCTCAACGATCCGCAGTTTGTCGAAGCCTGTCGCCACCTCGCCTGGCGCGCCATGAATGATGCTAGCGACTTTGACCCACGCCTCGACCGCATCACGCTGCTGCTCATCAACCGCGTGCTGGAAGCCGATGAGCGCGCGACCCTGCGCCAGTCGCATTCCGAATTCTTCACCGAGTTCGAGGACAAGCCCGATGCAGCCCGCGAATTCCTTGCCACCGGTTCGACCCCCGTGCCCAAGGAGGCCGATGTGGTCGAACTCGCCGCCTGGACCCTGGTCGCCAGCCAGGTGCTCAATCTCGACGAGACCCTCACCCGCTGATTTCAAGCCCTCCCACCGCCATGGATCCCCTGATCGAACATTACAACACCGCCTACAGTCGCCGTCAGTTCTTCCGCAAGTCCGGCACCGGACTCGGCATGGCGGCCCTCGCCAGCCTGCTCGGCAAGCAGGGGGTGAATGCCGTGGAAAGTCTGGGCAAGCTCGAGCGTGTCTCGGACTTTGCGCCCAAGGCCAAGCGCGTGATCTACATCTCCTTGATCGGTGCGCCCTCCCAGCTTGAAACCTTCGATCCCAAGCCCGAACTCGAGAAGCGTTATCAGGAAGACCTCACCAAATGGCTCAAGGAACAGGGTGAGCGCCTGACCGGCATGACCTCCGGCCAAAAGGCATTCCCGGTGGCGCCTTCACGCTTCAAGTTCAAGAGGCATGGCGAGTGCGGCACCGAAGTCAGTGAGCTGCTGCCTTGGACCGGCAAGATGGTCGATGACCTCTGTGTGGTCCGCTCGATGCATACCGATGCCATCAACCACGAGCCCGCCAACCAACTGATTTACACCGGCTCGATGCAGGCTGGTCACGCTTCCATCGGCTCCTGGCTTTCCTATGGCCTGGGCTCGATGAATGAGGAGCTGCCCGCCTTCGTGGTCCTCCACGCCACCCACAGTTCGCCTTACGCCAACGTTCAGGCCATCTCCTCGCGCCTTTGGAGTTCGGGCTACCTTCCCGGCAAGCACGCCGGCGTCGCCATGCGCTCCATGGGCGATCCGGTGCTCTTCCTCAAGGACACGCCCGGCCTCGACCGCAAGACCCGCCGCAAGATGCTCGACGGCATGAATGCGCTCAACCTGCGCTCCTACGAGGAGATTCGCGATCCCGAGATCGAGGTGCGCATGCAGCAATATGAGATGGCCTTCAGGATGCAGGCCTCCGTGCCCGAACTGACCGATCTCAGTGGCGAGTCCGACCACACCTACCAGCTCTACGGCGAGGACAGTCGCAAGCGCGGCACCTTTGCCAACTCGGCCCTGATGGCCCGGCGTATGATGGAGCGCGGCGTGCGCTTCGTGCAGATCTTCCATCGTGGCTGGGACCAGCACGGCAATCTGCCGCGCGACCTGGCCTCGCAGTGCAAGGACGTCGACCAAGGCTGCTACGGCCTGATCCAGGACCTCAAGCAACGCGGCATGCTCGACGACACCCTGGTGGTCTTTGGCGGCGAATTCGGCCGCACGGTCTATTGCCAGGGCAAGCTTTCGGAAACCAACTACGGACGTGATCACCATCCGCGTGCCTTCAGCATGTGGCTGGCCGGCGGTGGCATCAAAGGTGGTCAGGTTTACGGTGAGACCGACGAAATGAGCTACAACATCACGCAGAACCCCGTCCACATCCGCGACCTGCACGCCACCATGCTCGATTTGCTAGGGATTAAACACGAGAGCCTGACCTACAAGTTCCAAGGGCTTGATCAGCGTCTCACCGGTGTGGAGCCCGCCAAGGTCATCAAGGATATCTACGCCTGATTGGCTGCGACCGCTCGGTGACATACAAAGCTTGGCGAGGAACGAGCCAAGTTTGTGTGTCACCATCTCACGAACGCGCCTACGTCGGGTTTGGTTATTACTGCTCGGACTTGAGGGAGACCAGGTAATCGATGAGCGAGTTGAACTGACCTACGGTCAGGGAGGCTCCCAGACCGGCAGGCATCATCGACTGGGGCAGGGCCTGCTGGCTCTTGATCTCCGCGCTCTTGATCTCGCTGGCTTGGCCGGCGATGTTGCGCAGCTCGATCACGCCATCAGCCTCATTGGTGACAAAGCCCATGTGGGTCCTGCCGTCCTTGGTGGTGATGAGGGTGGTCTGGAAGCCTTGGGCAACCACGGCATTCGGATCGAGAATGGATTCGATGAGGTAGTCGCGGGTGAATTTTGAGCCGGCGTCACCGAGGTAGGGCCCCTTCTGCACGGCCTTGGGGTCGACGGCGTGGCAGGCAATGCAGCCCTGCGCGGTGTAGAGGCGCTTGCCCTCGGCGAGGTCGCCCTTGCCGGCTGCGGCCATGACCTGCTCGGTGACCTTGTCGGCCTTGAGTTCGGCGACGCGCTTGCCATCCGAGGCTGCGCCAGCGGTGGCCTTTCGGGCGCGTTTGGCGGCGGCGATCAGTTCGTCATTGTCCCAGTCGAGGCCGGCTTCGATCTGCTCGTCGTAGCCGGGCAACTGGAGGTCGGCGAGGGCATTGAAGTAGCCCACTTCCTTGGGCGTCTTCCTGGTCAGCTCGAGAGCGGGGATCTTCCACTTGTCCTTGACCAGCGGGCTGTGTGCCACCGTGAAGATGGCCTTCCAGGCGAGGGTGCTGGCCGCGTCACTGCCCTTGGCGGCGATCTTGCGAAGCTCCTTGATCTGGTAGCTGCGCATGCTCTCGTTGACGAAGTCCTCGATGGCCTGCTTGCCCTGGGCCGGAAGATCGTCTTCGGTGGACCACTTGGCGAGGATGCCGATGCGCCGCGGCAGCACGTCCTTCTCCTTGCCGCGAAGCACGGCCTGGTAGCTTTCGAGGCGGCGGTCAAAGGGTCGGTCGGCGTCCTTGGCGGCATCCATGAGGACCTGGATCTGGTCGGGAGTGGGATCCGGGTTGCCCAGCGCGATCATCAAGGGGTCGAGGCCGGGGATGTCGAGCTTGGAGATGGAAATGCGGTTGACCGCCAGGCGCCCGATGTATTCGCCCTGGAGCGGTTGCGAAAGCTTGGTGTAGCCTTTCTCCAGGGCGCTGCGGATCTTGGCCGAGGCCTCCCATTCGACCGGAGCAAAGTAGGGGCCGCGGTCGTCGGGGCGGGTGCCCCACCAGGCCTTGCCGTCCCAGTCGGCCTCCTTGAAGTGGAGGCGGGCGAGGGTGGTCAGGAGCTCGAGGGTATAATCGCCATCCTCGGAGGCATTGAGTTTGGCAATCAGCCCATCAACCACTTCATCTTGATGCAGTTCGTTGAGGGCCTTGAGACTGAGCCAACGGGTTTCCGGCGCATCGACCCCGGCGAGCAGGGCCTCAATGTTGCCCAGCGAGCTGAGCACCTGCATGGCAGTGTGCCTGAGGCGGGGAGAAATGCCGCCTTCCTTCCATTGGGTGGAGGCGGAAAGGATGGCGGGAGCGGCGTCCACGGCTCCAAGGCGCTCAAGGCCGACCAGGGCCTGCTGCACCACGCGGGGGTTGGGATCGTTGAGGGCATCCACATACCACTTTGGATGCACGCCCTGCAGTTGGGTCTTGCGATCCGTCATCGCGCGCAACGCGTATTCGCGAACCGCGTCATCCTTGAGTAGCCCGACAAGCTTCTCATGGCTTTGTGCACCGAGGAGTTGTTTGAAGGTGAAGATCGCGGCAACTCGCGATTCGATGCTTTGTTTTTTGTCGCCGGCGATTTGCAAAACACCGCCAGCAATCAGAGCCGGATCGCGCTTGAGAATTTCGCGCGAGGCCTCGAAGCGCTGGGTGTGCGAGGCGCTGGTGAGCAGTTTGACCAATTCACCATCCTTGGCCTTGGTCACGTCCGTGTATTGGAAGGGCTTCACGTCCTTGACGGTCACGATCTGGATCTTGCCGACCTTCTTGCCCTCACCGGCGTAGCGGAAGCGGCCGCCTTGCCAGTCCGAAATGTAGAGGCGCGAAAAACCGTCGACGTCGATGTCGGTGGCGCGGGCGACCTCGTGAAAGACCTTTTGGTCGATCTCAAAACTGGCGCCGACCTGCTGGTGAGGGTGGTAGTAGACCTTGCCGGTGGTCCAGTCGCAGGAGTAGAGCATGTCGCCGAACTCGCCGGGGAAGCCGGGTTCGTCCACCCACAGGCCACCGGTGCCGGATCCTCCACCATAGTCGGCAAGAGGAGCGACCATCTCGTCGGTGAAGTTGTGGTAGAGGCGCGGGTAGCCGTGGTCGGCGAGCTGGGTGTAGTGGTGGAAGCGGGTGTTCCAGCCCTTGCCGTCGTTGGTGTTGTCGCGGGCGAACATGTCGAGGGTGGGGGAGATGGCGACGTCACAGGTGTTGCGCGTCATCACCGCGAAGGGCTCGACTTCACTGCCATCCGGGCGGACGCGGATGACGCCGCCGCCGTGCAACTTGTATTGTTTGCCGTCGGTGCCAATGGCAGGCGTGGTGCCGAAGTCGCCCACCGCGATGTAGAGCCAGCCGTCGATGCCCATGCGCACGCCATTGGTGGTGTGGTCGGCACCGCGGGGATGCTCGATGCCGCCGCCGAGGCCGCTGAGCAGCTCCTTCTTCTCGTCGGCCACGCCGTCGCCATCCGTGTCGCGGAAGCTGCTCAGGTAGGGTGGGTGGATGAGATAGAGCGTGTCGCCGACGATGTGGCCCCCGCGTGGGCTGTCGACGTCGGGCACGAAGTGGACGAACTTGTCGGCCACTTGGTCGCCGTCGGTGTCGGTGCAGCGGATGATGCGGCCCATGCCATCGTCCTTGCCGATGGAGCCGTTCTGGTCGGATGAGACGTAGACCTCACCGTTGGGAGCCACGGTGATGGCAGCGGGGTAGTCGGCGTCAAAGGGCTCGGCGAAGGTCTTGATTTCAAAACCTTCGGGCACGGCGACAGCGGTGGCTGCGGATGCGAGAAGGAGGCAGGTCAGGCGATTCATGGCAACGGGGGGTCTAAGGAATACGAGATTTTGCCCCTTGTCTGTCGCAAAGTTCAGGTCGCTGGCAGCTCGGAGCGCATCCGTTCGATCAGGCGATTTTTGCCGCCATGCAGGCTTTTGTAGCGGGCGACGTTCTCGGGCATGGTGTCGAGAATCCGGATCAGATTGGCCCAGAGTTTGGCGTCCCCGGTCAGCGAGCTCAGGGCAATGGGCTGGATGCGGATGCCCATGAGCACCGCCCCCTCGATGGCGGTGAAGAGCTGGTGCTCGAGGCGCAGGTGGATTTCCTCCAGCCCGCTGGTGTCATCGAGGACGGGACGCTGGAGGGCAGGGTGGTAGTTGAGTTCGGCGCTGCGGGTGAAACTCCAGTTGGCGCGCTGGAAGGCCTTGCCGGGTTTGAGTTCGTGCAGGAAGCGCGCGATCATCTCACCGATCTGCGGATTGAGACGCGGCACCACGGCGTGGATCTCGTGGATGGCGTGGCCACCCCAGTGGGAGGGATCCCAGGAAGAGGGAAAGCAGACGGCGGCGGCAGTCAGTTTCTGAGAGGCCTGGTCCATGAGGATGAAATCGGGCTCGATGTGGCGGGCGATGGACTCGGCTTGGGGGTGCCCACCCGGCTCCAGTCCCCACGCGGCAAGGGCCTGATGCAGCTTTCCGAGGTGGGTGACGCCCTCTTCAAGCTGAGAAACATGGCGCTCGGGGTGACTGTTGAGGATCGCCCCTTTCTGGCGCAACAGGTGGCCGCTGGGGCTTTGCGGCGCGAAAAATTCAAGCGGATCGGCCTTGCGCATGCGCAAGGCCCATGAGAAATCGCCGCCGGGAAAGAGTTGCTGCACTTGGGTGGCCTCGGACACGAATTGCTTCTAAGTGCATCGACTTCCCGCTGAAAGACCTTTGTTTGTATTCGCATCATCAAATCGTGATATGATGATTTGACCCTTGATCCCCAAGCCTTCGGAATCTAGCCTCCAGCCATGCCGCGGCCCGACTGCACCGACGATCTCACTCAGGCCCTCAGCGAGCGCATTCTCATGCTCGACGGGGCCATGGGCACGACGATCCGCTCCTATGAACTGGACGAGACCCAGGCCCGTGGCGAACGCTTCAAGGACAACAAGAAGGACCTGCTCAACAACGGAGACATTCTCAGCCTGACCAAGCCCGAGGTCATCGGCGACATCCACAAGCGCTTCTTCGAGGCGGGATCGGACATCTGCGAGACCAACACCTTCTCGGCGACCACCATCGCCCAGAGTGAATTCTTCGTCGAAGATCCGCGCGAAAGCGGCGGCCGCAAGGATCCCGAGTTCTTTCAGAAGATCATCGAGGACGAGAAGCTCATCGAGCTGGCCAATGACCTCAACCTCGAGTCGGCCCGCCTGTGCCGTGAGGCGGCGGATCGCATCGCTAATGACACGGGCCGTGCCCTTTACGTTGCCGGTGCCATCGGCCCCATGACCGTCTCGCTCTCCAACTCGCCGGACGCCAACGATCCCGGATTCCGGGTGGTCAGCTTTGATCAGGTGCTCGAGGCCTACAAGGGCCAGGTGCGTGCCCTGATCGAGGGCGGCTGCGACCTGCTGATGATCGAGACCATCTTCGACTCGCTCAATGCCAAGGCGGCTGCCGTGGCCGTTCAGGAAGTGTTTGATGAAGACAACAGCCGCTTGCCGGTCATCCTTTCCGCCGCCGTGGGGCGCGGAGGTGAAACCATGATTTCCGCCCAGAAAGTGGAAGCCTTCTGGAATGCCTTTGCCCACCTCAAGCCGCTGGCCATCGGCTTGAACTGCTCGCTCGGCCCCGACCTGATGCACAGTCATCTCGAGGAGCTTTCCAATTGCGCCACGACTCACGTCTCCTGCTACCCCAACGCCGGCCTGCCCAATCCGCTTGCCCCGACCGGCTTCGATCTCGAAGCCGACGACATGGCCAGACAGATGGCCGACTTCGCCGAGCAGGGACTGCTCAACATCGCAGGTGGCTGCTGTGGCAACACCCCGGACCACATCGCCGCCATCGCCAGAGCCGTCCGCAACAAGCCGCCCAGACAGGTGCCCCAATATCAACCCTTCTGAATGAGTTCCGAACTCCAACGCACCCTTCGACTCTCCGGGACCGAGGCCTACAACCTCACCTCGGAGAAGCGCTTTCTGATGATCGGGGAGCGCACCAATGTCGCGGGCTCCCCGCGCTTTGCGAAGCTGGTGCGGGCAGGAGATCTGGAGGAGGCGGTGGAAGTGGCTCGCCAGCAGGTCGAGAACGGCGCGGACGTCATCGACATCTGTTTTGACGACGGCCTGATCGACGGCAAGGAGATGATGACGCGCTTCCTGCAACTGGTGCAGGCCGAGCCGGACGTGGCGCGCGTGCCCATCATGGTGGACTCCTCAAAGTGGGAGATTCTGGAAGCCGGGTTGAAGTGCCTGCAGGGCAAGGGCATCGTCAACTCGATCTCGCTCAAGGAGGGCGATGAAGTCTTCAAGCAGCACGCCCGCCACATCATGCGCTATGGTGCGGCGGTGGTGGTGATGGCCTTTGATGAGAAGGGCCAGGCGGCGACCTATGAGGACAAGATCCGCATCTGCGAGCGCGCCTACAAGGTGCTGGTGGATGAAGTCGGCTTCAATCCCTGCGACATCATCTTTGACCCCAACATCCTGACGGTGGCCACCGGCATCGAGGCCCACAACCGCTACGCGATCGACTTCATCGAGGCGACGCGGTGGATCAAGGAGCACCTGCCGCACGCGAAGGTGAGCGGCGGGGTGAGCAATATCAGCTTCTCGTTTCGCGGCAACAACCGGGTGCGCGAGGCGATGCACGCGGCGTTCCTGTACCACGCGCGGAACGCCGGCATGGACATGGGGATCGTCAATCCGACCATGCTCGAGGTCTACGAGGAGATCCCTCCGGACCTGCTGGAGCGGGTCGAGGACGTGTTGCTCGACCGGCGGCCCGACGCGACCGAGCGCCTCGTGGAGTACGCCGAGCGCGTCGAGAGCAGCCCGAAGGCCAGGGCCCAGGCCGAAGCGTGGCGCGACGCTCCGGTGGAAGCGCGGCTCGAGCACGCGCTGGTGCGGGGCATCACGGACCACATCGAAGCCGACGTCGAGGAGGCCCGGCAGCGCTTCGCGACGTCGCTCGAGGTGATCGAAGGACCCCTGATGGACGGCATGAACCGGGTCGGGGACCTCTTCGGCGCCGGCAAGATGTTCCTGCCGCAGGTCGTCAAGAGCGCCCGCGTGATGAAGCGGGCCGTCGCCTACCTCACCCCGTACCTAGAGGCAGAGCAGACGTCGCGCACGTCGGCGGGCAAGGTCCTGCTCGCCACGGTGAAGGGCGACGTGCACGACATCGGCAAGAACA
>JAWVYP010000030.1:0-15961 GCA_033722655.1 Akkermansiaceae bacterium
GCCGCCATGCCTCCGACTTGAAGCATCCCGATTGCAGTCATGGGCTCTCCTGATGCCTCTGATGTCAAAGAGCGCGTGAAGGGACGTCCGTGGGACTGCCGTTACCGGTCTCGTTGAGGCTGGCCAGCCGATGCAGCCGGCAACTGAAGCGGGTGGCTCATGGAATATTCCATTTCATGAGCAGGATCAGCACTGAACTCTGCTCCCGAAGAGGGTCTGCTCGCGGACCTCCGCCCCAATGTCCTGAAAAGCAAAAGGCGGATGCCCGTGGGGGCATCCGCCTGTGATTGGAGCGGGGTCCTGTGGAAGTGGGATCAGATGCAGTCGTTGATGATGCTCTCGATCACTTCCTGGCGGCCGCTGGCGACCATGGGCTCCTCGTTGGAGAGGGCGTATTTCTCCAGGTCGGCGAGCGAGGTCTTGCCGGCTTCGACGTCGGCACCGATGCCACTGTCGAAGGTGGAGTAGCGCTCCTTGATGAACTCATCCACCCGGCCGTCCTCGCGGATCTTGTTGGCGATCTTGAGGCCGCGGGCGAAGGCGTCCATTCCGGCGACATGGGCGTGGACCAGATCGATGGCCTCCCAGCTCTCGCGACGGCGCTTGGCGTCGAAGTTGAGACCACCGGTGGTGAAGCCGCCCATCTTCATGAGGGCGAGCATGGTCTGGGTGGTGAGGTAGAGGTCGGTGGGGAACTGGTCGGTATCCCAGCCCACGTTGGGAGTGCCCATGTTGGCGTCGATGCTGCCGAGGGCACCCGCGGCATGGGCGGTGGCCAGTTCGTGCTCCATGGTGTGACCGGCCAGGGTGGCGTGGTTGGTCTCGATGTTGAGCTTGAAGTGGTCGAGCAGGTCGTATTCGCGCAGGAAGTTGAGGCAGGCGGCGGAATCGGAGTCGTATTGGTGGGTGGTGGGCTCCTGGGGCTTGGGCTCGATGTAGAACTGGCCCTTGAAGCCGATCTCCTTCTTGTAGTCCACCGCCATGTGGAGGAAGCGGGCGAGGTGATCCAGCTCGCGCTTCATGTCGGTGTTGAGCAGCGTGGCGTAACCTTCGCGCCCACCCCAGAAGGTGTAACCTTCGCCGCCGAGGCGATGGGTGACTTCCATGGCCTTCTTTACCTGTGCGGCAGCATAGGCGTAGACATTGGCGTTGGGGCTGGTGGCGGCACCCTGCTGGTAGCGGGGATGCACGAAGAGGCAGGCAGTGCCCCAAAGGAGCTTCTTGCCACTGCTCTTCTGGAGTTCCTCAAGGGTGTCGACGACCTGGTCGAGGGCCTTGTTGGATTCGGCGAGGGTGGCACATTCCGGAGCGACGTCGCGGTCGTGGAAGCAGTAGTAGTCGATGCCGACCTTGTCGATGAAGTCGAAGAACACGCGGGCGCGGTTCTGGGCGTTTTCGATCGAATCGCTGCCATCGTCCCAGGGGTGGTCTGCGGTGCCGACGCCGAAGGGATCGGAGCCGTCGCCACGCATGGTGTGCCAATAGGCGCAGCCGAAGCGGAACCAGTCTTTCATGGTCTTGCCAGCGATGACTTCGTCGGCCTTGTAGTGTTTGAATGCCAGCGGATTCTTGGAGTCGGGGCCTTCGTATTTGACGGCCTCACAGGGGAAGGTGCTCATGGATGATAGGAGGTGGTTAGGGGTTGCTGAAAACAGGTTTGAATTCGGGTTCGCGTATGGGGTGAAAGCCCGCCCTTTGGCAAGCCGCGGAGAGGCTACAGGGCCAAAGGATCAGACTGCCACCACAAAAATGCCGATTCCGGGCATGATTTTGGACAGGAATGGAAATTCGAGTGCGCTTCAGCGCTCGAGAATTTCGACCTCGTAGCCATCGGGATCGGTGACAAAGGCCATTTTGCGCTCACCTGAGCTGAATTTCTCGCGCCAGCCGGAGGGCCAGATCTCGATGCCGCTGTTCTCCAAACGGTCACAGTAGGCGATGATATCTTCCACTCCCAAGGCCGTGTGCATCAGGTCTTCGGGACAGGTCGTGTCGTAGTCCTCGGACCAGGTGAGTTCGAGGAAGACCTCGTTGCCGGGTAGCTCGAGGAAGGCCAGTTGGTTGCCCTGGGGCGAGCCCTTGCGCTCCTTTTCCTCGTAGCCGAGCTTCTTGTAGAATTCGATGGACTTGTCCAGGTCCTGGACGCGGATTCGGGTGTGGAGGAATTTGATCATGATGTGCATCAATTGGAAAGCACGTGTGCAGATGGCGCGAGGAATTTTTACTGATTTCAAGGCGCGATGAGTGGAGTTGGTAGGGACCAACGACCGAAGAGTAACGAAGAAATCAGTAAAAAGGCCCGCGCATTTTTATGCACTCGGACGAAGTCCGCTCGACCCCTTTTTAGAAAAAACACTCAACTGTGCACGGGCTTTGCAATTGGTGCACTTAGCCTAAGATGGGCCGATTCCCGTGCCCGTCAACCTTTCGGCGCGATCGAGGCTGCGGCCTTGGCGGCCTGCGGGTCCTCGAAGAAGGAGGACATGCGCCCGCGCAGATCCTCGTAGAAGGTCCTGGACATTTCCTCGAGCATCTCGGTGCGGGTGTGGATGCTGGAGGCGTCCGCGTCGGCCTTGGCCATGGCGGCGAGGGCTTCGCGCTCACTGGCAATCTTTTCCTGGAAGGAGCGTTCGAGGTCCATCAGGTGCTCGATGAATTCCTTGGCCGCGCGCGAGCGGTCCACACCTTCGATGAGCGAGCGCTCAAGCGGCTTGTTGGCCGGAGAAAGGTGAAGCAGGCGGCCGGCAGAGAGTTCCTCCATGTAGCGGTTGTAGCTCTCCAGGAAGGTCTTGCGCTCGCGGTCGAAGCGCACTTCTTCGCAGTCGACCAGTGCATCATAGGGGCCGGGCTTGGTGAAGAACTTCACGATCAGGGGAATGGTGTCCACCAGCATGAAGAGCAGCGCCAGGATGGCGTAGGCCACCAGGGCGAACTCGCCACCCTTCTCCTTTTTCTCGAAGAGGCCGTGGAGGGCCAGGGTCTGGGTGAGGATGTCTCGGCGCGGTTCGGCCTTGATGGCCTCAATGCGGTCCTGGCCATTGGCGACCACCTGGGCGCGCTCCTCCTGCAGGTTTTCGAGCTCCTGCTGGCGGATGTCGATCTGCGCCTTGATGCTCTCGCGGATGGAACTTTGCTGTTGGGCAAACTGGGTGGCTTGCACTTCCTGGACCTCGCGCTTGAGGGCGGCAATGCGTTCCCGCTCGGCCTTCCTCAGCTCGGCCTTGTCGGCGGCGATCGCGACGTAGTCGGCCTTGATCTGGTCTTCGATCATCTTCCGGTCGGCGGTGAAAGCGTCGCGCTGCTGGGTCTGGAAGGCGAGCATCTCGCCGATGCGCTTGGCTTCGTCGCGGCGCCAGGCCAGTTGGTCCTCGCGGATGCTGCGTGCGCGCGGTCCTTCGCCGGGGATGCCGCTGCGCTGGCCGTTGACTTCGCGCTCAAATTCGCGCTGCCAGAAGTCGAGTTCGGCCTGCAGGGTCTCGTATTTGGTGCTGAGTTCCTCGATCTTGGCGTCGGCGGCTTCGATCTTGGCAAGGACTGGAGCGGTGGCGATCTTGAGTTTTTCCTCCATCTGGGCCCGGGTCTCGGCGTCGAGTTCGGAGCTGGGATCGGCTTCGCCAACGGTGGTGTCCTCCACCAGGAACTCAGCCTCATAGGTCTTGTTGAAACGGTCGTGGTTGCTGGTGATCTGCGCCTCCACCGCATCGATCTTGTCCTGCACGACCTGCTGGTTGGCCACGGTCTTTTCCTGGGCGGCTTGGATCTCCTGGCCGCGTTGGTCCTCAATGACGGTGTGGATGGTGTCCTTGAAAAGCAACAGGGTCAGCGGGTGGGCGATGGTCACACCCATCAGGGCGGCGACCACCATCCGCAGGGCAAACTGGCCGATCTTACGCTGGAAGCTCTGGAAGGAGCGGTAGGTGGCGAGGAGTGCCCGGTCGATGGTGAGGATGATGAAGCCCCAGGCGGCGGCCACCGGTAGGATGATCTGCCAGTTGTCGGTGAGGGTGGAGACCGCGTAGGCGCAGGCGATGAAGGCGAACACGGTCGGCACCAGGATGGTCGCGCCAAAGGCGACGTATTTGCGCTGCTCCCAGTTGGGGCATTGCTCGAGGGTTTCGGCACCGGCTCCGGAGAGCCAAAAGAAGATGTGTTTGAAGGTCTTTAGAATCATTCGCTATCGGGGGATTACGGGCAAACAGGCTGAAATAATGCACGCTATCCTGCCGGATTGGTACCCAGATAGCAATTCGGATCGCCAGGGAATCAGCATATATGCCGACTTCTGCTCAAATGCTGCGTTGTATTGGGCTCTGCGGCTTGTTTAGATGGTCATGCCATGAAAACCATTGTTGTTGCCGTCGATTTTTCCAATGCGACCGAGGGAGTCCTCGAGCAAGCCAAGACCTTGGCCAAGGCCTTTCCGGCCGAGCTACACTTGCTGCACGTCATGGAGCCGGAACCCAGTTACGCGGCCTACGGCTTCACTCCGAACGAATTCCCGGCCATGCACGATTTCCAGAAGGAGGCCAAGAAACGGGCCTCCGACAGCCTGGGTAAACTGGTGCTGAGCATCCAGGAAGACTCGGTCACCGTGAAGTCCCACGTGGCCGAGGGCAGCCCACTGCGCTGCATTGCCGACTACGTCAAGGAGGAGGGTGCCGATCTTCTGGTTCTTGGCTCCCACGGCCACGGGGCCTTTGCCTCGCTGCTGCTGGGCAGTGTGGCTGAAGGCATGGTGCGCCGCGCCCTGGTGCCGACCTTGGTCGTGCCGGCTCCTCCGGAGGACTGAGCGCTGCCAAGAAAAAACCCCCGCCGGGTTGGCCAGCGAGGGTCTCGAGGGTTGAGCCTGCGGGGATCAGAAGTGGATGGCGTGGCCGTCGGCGGCCAGTGTTGCTTCGTGGATCACCTCCGACATGGTCGGGTGGGCGTGGATGGTGGCATGGATTTCCTCGCTGGTGAGTTCCTGATCGAGGGCCAGCCCCATCTCGGCGATGAGCTCGGTGGCGTTGTCTCCGATGATGTGTGCACCCAACAACTCACCGTGCTTCTTGCCGTAGAGCAGCTTGGCGAAACCTTCGGCCTCGCCGGCGGCAAGGGCCTTGCCGATGGCCATGAAGGGAATCTTGCCGACGGTGTATTCGATGCCTTCCTCCTTGAGCTGGCGCTCGGTCTTGCCGACCGAGGCGACCTGCGGATGGCAGTAGGTGCAGCCCGGGTAATTGACGACCTTGCGTGGGGTGTGGCCGTCGACATAAAGCCCTTCGACCGCCTGGACGGCTTCGAAGGAGGCGGTGTGGGCGAGCCAGGGTGGGCCGGTGATGTCGCCGGCGGCGTAGACGCCGTCAATGGAGGTCTCGTAGCGGTCGCCGACCTTGATGTAGCCGCGCTCATCTAGCTCCGGCTTCTCGCCGTCGGGAAGCACGGGCTGCACGCCAATGGCCACCAAACAGACGTCTGCGCTGATGGTGCCGTTTTCCTTCGGGCCTTCGACAGTGAGCTCAACCCGGTCTCCGTGGTCCTTGAATTCGTTGATCTTGTGTCCCGGGAGGCAGCGGATGCCCTGTTTGGTGAAGGACTTCTCGATGGCCTGGCCGACTTCGTCGTCCTCGACGGGCAGGATGCGCTCCTGCATTTCGATCAGGGTCACCTTGGTGCCGAAGGCATTGTAAATGTAGGCAAATTCGGCGCCGATGGCACCGGCGCCGATGATGAGCATTTCCTTGGGCTGTTCCTCGAGGATCATCGCCTGCTTGGAGCCGATCACCGACTTGCCATTGAAGGGGAGGGGTGGGAGTTCGCGCGACACGCAACCGGTGGCGACCATGATGTGCTTGGTTTCGAGGGTCTGGGTGTTGCCGTCGGCATCCTTCACGCCAACCTTGCCAGTGCCTTCGATGGAGCCGTGGCCGCGGATGTAGTCGACCTTGTTCTTCTTGAAGAGCATTTCGATGCCGCCGGCGAGGCGGTCGGAAACCTTGCGCGAGCGTTTGACGACCGAGGACCAGTCGTAGGAGAGGCCGTCGATGCTGAAGCCGAATTCGGAGGCCTTGTGGGTGAGGGTGTGGTAGAGCTCGGCGTTCTTGAGTAGTGCCTTGGTCGGGATGCAGCCCCAGTTGAGACAGGTGCCGCCGGCGCGTTCCGTTTCGACGCAGGCGACGTTTTTACCGAGTTGGGCGGCTCGAATGGCGGCGACATAGCCGGCCGGGCCGCCTCCGATGACAATGAGATCGTAGGCCATGTGTTTTGAGGGGTGAGTTCGCGGGCAAGCTGCCCACCCCGGGGCCGAATGTCAAAGGCGGAAAGGCCCGAAACGCCCCCTTACTTCGGCACGACCCAGATATTGCGGAAGTAAACCGGGTTCTTGTGATCCTGGAGAAAAATTGGGCCCGGCTCGTTGGCGATGGGGCCCTTCATGGGAGAGGCGGCGGTCTTGTCCTTCTTCAGTTCGACGTCGTCGTGGATGATCACTCCATTGAGTTTGACGGTGATGCGGGGCCAGGCGGTGCGCTTGCCATTTTCATCGAACTTGGCAGCGGTGAAGTCGACATCATAGGTCTGCCAGCTCAGCGGGGGCAGACACATGTTGAGCCGGGGCTCGGTGATGGAGTAGATGCCACCACATTGGTTGTCTTTGCCGCTCAGGCCGAAGGAATCGAGGATCTGGGTTTCCCAGCGGCCATGGTGGTAGACGCCACTGTTGCCGCGCCCCTGGCCCCGCGCCTCTGGCTTGAAGGGGGTGCGGAATTCGATGTGGGCGGTGTAGCTCTTGAACTTCTCCTTGCTGAAGGTCCCGGCCTTGAGCAGGCCGTCCTCCATCTCGCCGTTTTTCCAGGCCTCCGCCGAATTGCCATCAAACAGGACCACCGCGCCCTCCGGGGGGTTGGCGCCGAGGGTGGGGGACTTGCGTTCGATGCGCGGCAGGGTGATCTCGGTCTCACCAGCCAGTTGCAGGGTCAGCGCGAAACCGTTCTTCGAAACTTTCGGGGAGACTTCGCGGATCCAGATCATGGCCTTGCTTTTGGTGGAGCTCAGATAATAGCCGCCTTTTGCCTTTCCTCCCTTGAGTTGCTCCCGTGGGTCTCCACGCTCCCAGCCAGCACCCGGCAGACCGCCCTTGAGCACATAGGCTTCAAAATTGCCATCCCCCAGGGCCACCACCTGCACGCCGTAGTCGGCGCCCTCCTTGTAATACTCTCCCTGAATGAGGAAATCGCGGTTCTCCTTGGCTGCCTTGGTCGGATCGGTCCAGGTCACACTTTCCGAGCGGTTCCTGTTGGGATCCCTCTGTCTCGCCTGGAGTGGGAGAATGAGCAAGAGGGCAATGGCAATGAGGAGGTATTTCATGACTGAGGATTACGATTAAGGAAGCAAGAGTCTATCCTATCAGCGCCCGTGGGCTTAGACTCCAAGGATCCACACGAAATGAATGATCTCTTCGGCAGCGAGGAGGGAAAGGCGATTGCCAGGGATCTCTTCCCCTTGCTGGTCGAGGAACTGAAGCAACATGGAGACAAGTTGAATCTGCAGAAGTCCTATCCCGGGCTGTGGGGTTTCTGGCTGATTGGCTTGCTTCTCTGCAGGTCGCAGGTTCATCATCCCTCATGGGCAAGTTGCCACTGCCAATCCGCATCGCCCTTGTCCTCCTGATCGCAACGGGGATCCTGGTGTGGCTGTTGGTGGCGGAGAGCCGGGATCATGGCGACGTGGAGCGGGTGGCGTTTCAGAGCTCCGGCGCGCCCCTGCCGATGCCGGATGAGGGTCTGCCGGATCACCGCTTTGAATTCCTCTCGGCCTGGGAAATGGCGAAGGTGCCGGTTGCGACTCGCTTCGACCCACCGATGGGCCACCTCACCTACAACGCCCAGCCATTCTGGGAGATGAACGAGAAGCGTGGTGGTCACCACGCCGGTGACGACCTGAATGGCATCGGTGGCATGAACACCGACTTTGGGGATCCCATTTACGCCATTGCCGACGGCCTGGTGGTGTATGCCGGTGAGCCTTCCGCGGGTTGGGGCAAGATCCTGGTCGTGGCGCATCGCACACCCGATGGCCGCCAACTGCATTCCATGTATGCCCACTTGGACAAGCTTCACGTTCCCCTGGGCGCGATGGTCGCCCGAGGCCAGGTGATTGGCACCAATGGCACCGGCAATGATCACTACCCGGCCCACCTCCACTTCGAGCTGCGCGAGACCGAGAACATCGACATCCGCGGCGGCTATCTGAACCACAAGCTCAACCTGCTCGACCCGCAGGCCACCATCGCCGAACTGCGCGGTGCTGGGGAGGCAGACTTCAGCCCCTCACCGCTGCGTCTTGCCATGGAACAGTGGAAGCGGGGCTGGACCGAAATGGAAATCCAGGGAGCGGAGCATTTTCTGCGCACCCAGGAGAAGTGAGTCACTGCTCGCTGGCCTGGAAGTGTTCGTCGAGCAAACGTGCCCTTGCCTCGCCGATGAGAAAGATCGATCCGGCAATCAGGATGGGTTCGCCGGACTGCAGGGCGGTCTGCAGGGCTTGCGCAAGGTCATCGTGGATGTGGTGGGGAGGCGCGCCATCGGGGAGCGCGGCCGCCAGTTCTTCGAGGGGCGTGGCGCGCGGGCTGTCGACCGGGCAGAAGTGGATGGATGAGGCAAGCGGACTCAGGAGCTTGAGGACGGACTTGATATCCTTGGCCGCCACCGCGCTGAAGATCAGAGTGGCCTGCTGCTTGCCGAACTGCTCGCGCCAGGTGGCGACCAGGCTCTCTGCGGCGTGTGGATTGTGGGCGCCATCGAGAATGATATTGGGGCGGATGCGCTCGAAGCGACCGGGCCAGCTGACCTTGCCCAGGCCGTCGCGGATGATGTCGCTGTTGAGGGCGAATCCGGCGAGATGCAGCGCTTCAATCGCAAGCGCAGCATTCCAGAGCTGGTGCTCGCCGGGGATGGCGGGTGTGTAGCCGAGCAGTGGTCCGTCGATGAACTCGAGTGGACTGCGTCGCTGGTTCGCTTCCTTTTCGAGGACGGCTCGCGCCGCAGGCTCCTGCGGCGAGGAAACGGCGGGTTTGCCTTCGACGAAGATGCCGGCCTTCTCCCTTGCGATGTCCTCCAGGCTGTCACCCAGCCATTGCTGATGGTCCATGCCGATGGGAGTGATCACACAGACGTCGGCGGGCACGGCGGTGGTGGCATCGAGCCGCCCACCCATGCCGGTTTCGAGCACGATCAATTCGCAGCGCTGCTCGCGGAACCAGCGCATGGCCAGGGCCAGGGTGATCTCGAAGAAGGTGGGGTGGGTCTCGAGCTGCTCGCAGATGGCGCGCAGTTCACTGAGCATGGCCGCGCACTTGTCCTCGGGGATCTGCACGCCCGAGACCTGGATGCGCTCACGGAAGTCGATGAGGTGGGGCGAGGTGAAGAGGCCGCTGCGGCTGCCGCTGGCACGTGCCACAGAGTCAATCATTGCGCAAGTGCTGCCCTTGCCGTTGGTGCCGGCAACGTGAATGACCTTTACGCCGTGGTCGGGGAAGGCGAGGTATTCCTTGAGGAGTTGGCGTGGGCCATCCAGTCCCAGCTTGATGCCGAAGAGTTGGGTGGAAAACAGCCAGTCGATGGCCTCGCGATATTGCATGGGAATGCTGGAACAAAAGGAGCAATTGCTCCTCAGTACTCCTTGATGTAGAGGTTGGCAAAGTCGATGGCCTGGCCGTGGTGTTGCAGGGCGATGGGACCCTCAGCGGGCACCCCGGGAAGCCTGGCATCCACGATGACGTGTTCGCCATTGAGCACGACGTTGAGGATGTCTCCCCTCATGGTGATTTCCATGTGGTTCCACTCGCCCAAGGGCTTGTCGGCCTTGGTTTTGGGCACCAAGGCGGCCCTGATTTCGGCGGGGAGCTTGTTGTTGGTGCGGTATCCCCAGACTTCTCCCGAGCCCGCGCTCCAGTTCCAGAGGTTGACCTGGGCCTCGGGTTTGCCGCGCAGGAAAATGCCGCTGTCGAGTTCCTCGATGCGGTGCTTGCCCTTGTGGCTGCCGTCGGGTTGCACCACGGGTTGGTCCTTCATCACGCCGCGACCCGCCCAGCGCCAGTCGAAGGAGAGGGTGAAATCCTGGTAGCTGTCTTCGGTCCAGAGGTGGGTGGTAGGGCCGTTTTCGCCGTTGTGCTTGATGATGCCGTTGTGGGCGACCCAGTTGGTGGTGCCCTCCTCGTGCTTCCAGCCATCCAGGTTCTCGCCGTTGAAGACGGGCTGGAAGCCCTGTTGTTTGAGCGCCTCCGCGTTGGCGGCGGGTGGCAGTTCCTTGATGCGGATGTTGCGGTAGGCCACCGCATCGCCATGGCCAAGGAAGGCGATGTGGCCGCTGCGGCGCCGGACGCCCTCGTGCTTCGGATGGGCCTTTTCGAGTTCATCGAGGTTGGCGAGAAGAATGATATTGCCGTTGAGGTTCACGCGGACCATCGATGCGTTGACCAGGATGGTTTGCTCATTCCACTCGCCGACCGGTTTGAGGTGACCCTTCTCGGCCGCCTGCAGGGTGTAGAGGCTGCCGTGGAACTGGTAGTTCTTGAGGTCCTTGTATTTCTCGGCGGTGTTGTCGAGGGTCTGGATTTCCATGCCTGCAAAGGCGCCGTTGCCCTTGCCGGGATAGTGGATGCCGATGCCGTTGTTGCCGGCGGGGGGGAGCTTGAACTCGAGCTTGAGGATGTAGTTGGCGTAGGTCCCCTCGGTCATCAGGTTCTTGCCCCCGGGGGTGCAGACGATGGCGCCGTTCTCCACTTGGTAGCCTTCGCCCATCCAGCCGGTCAGGTCCTTGCCGTTGAAGAGCGAGCGGAATCCGTCCTCCTTCGCGATGGCGGTCGAGGCGAGGGAGATCAGGATGAAGAGGAGTGTGGTGGCTTTCATGTGGGTTGGAGGTCGATGGTCTTGCCGGTGCGGAAACTTTCGTCGGCCGCGGCGACGATCTTCATGGATGAAATGGCGTCATCCATGTGGTCGGTGAGGTCAGTGTCGTTCTGGATGGCGTCGAGAAAGAATTCCTGTTCGCGGTGGCAAAGTTCATCGTGGTCGGGTTCGTCGTCGAGGCGGATGGTGTCATCCTCCTTGGCGAACCCGCCTTCGGCATTGAGTTGGGAGTGGTGCAGGCGCAGTGCCTGGGTCTGGGTGTGGGCATCGACATTGGCACTCTGGCCTTCGCCACCGGCCTTCTCGGCGACGATGGACACGCAGCCCTTGGGTCCGACCACGTCCTTCACGAAGAAGGCGACCTCGCTCATCATCGGGCCCCAACCGGCTTCATACCAGCCGACCGAGCCGTCCTCGAAGGTCACCTGCAGCGCTCCGTAGTTGATTTTGTCCTCGGGAAGTTCGTCGGTAAGGCGTGCGCCGATGCCCGAGACTCGCACAGGTTTGGAGCGCGTCATCTGGCACATCACGTCCACGTAGTGCACGCCACAGTCGACGATGGGCGAGATAGAGCTCATCAGGTTCTTGTGGGTGTTCCAGTTGTCGCCCGAGCTCTGCTGGTTGAGGTTCATGCGCATGACCAAGGGCTTGCCCAAGTCGTGGGACATCTCGATGAATTTGATCCAGCTGGGGTGGTGTCGCAGGATGTAGCCGATCACCAGCTTGAGGCCGGTGGCCTTGGCCTTGTCGACGATGCGCTGCGCGGCCTCGACGGTTTCCGCGAGTGGCTTTTCGATGAAGACGTGGCAGCCCGCATCGAAGGCGGCCTCGGCGTAGTCGGCGTGGGTGTCCGGATAGGTGGAAATGGAGACGGCATCGGGCTTGGTTTCCTTGAGCGCCTCGTGGTAATCACCGAATTCGGCGTAGCCTCCACCCAGTTCCTCGTTGAGCCTGGCGCGGCTGCCCGGCGAGCGGGTGACAATGCCGCAGATCTCGAAGCCGTCGAGCTTGTGGTAGGCCAGGGCGTGGGAGCGGCCCATGTGGCCGGCGCCGACGCAGAGGATGCGGATGGGAGAGGACATGAAGGGACTCTATCTCCGCTCTCAGATTTGCCAAGGCTCGCGCATCGGCTGGTGGATCAGTCCGTTGGCTTGTTCGTCGTCGAACTTGAGTGTCTTGGAGTCAAACTTGAGGTTCTTGTTCAGGCGGTGGGCGGTGATGCCCATGTTGACCAAGGTCGAGGACCAGAAGCCGTTCTGCTCGTTGAGGGCGAACTTCTTGCGCTCGCGCACGCATTGGTGGAAGTCGGTGTTCTGCTCGGGAGGATCTGGCAAATCCCGTACCTTCTTGAGAAGGTCGGGGATGTCGCTCTCCAGTCGGCGCATCATCTTGCCCTTGGGGCCCTCGATGAAGGCAGCGCCCTCCAGGCTGTTGTCGCCATCGCAGACGATCTTGCAGCCATCGGCATAGGTGAACTCGATGCGGCGCCAGGTGCCCACCGCCACCGGGTGCTGCGGATCTGCGTCGATCTCCACCGAGACCGGGGCTTCACCATCCTTGCCGAGAATGTATTGGACTGGATCGAGGTAGTGCTGGCCCATGTCGCCGAGGCCACCGCCGTCGTAGTCCCAATAGCCGCGGAAACGGTCGTGGACGCGCTTGTGGTTGTAGGGACGCTTGGGTGCAGGTCCGAGCCACATGTCGTAGTCGAGATGATCGGGCACAGGTTCCGGCTTGAGGCCGGGAATGCCGGACCATTGGCCGAGCTTCCAGCCGAATCCGGTGTGTTTGGAAATGGTGACCTTGAGTGGCCAGCCGAGCATGTCATTGGCCACCGCCTTCTTGATCATGGAGACCGGCGCGCCCATGCCGTAGAAGCCGCCCTTGAAGCGGAACCAGGTGTTGATGCGAAAGATGCGCCCGTGTTCCTCGACCGCCTTCACCATGGCCATGGCCTCGCCAATGGTGCGCGCCATGGGTTTCTCGCACCAGATGTCTTTGCCGGCCTTGGCAGCCTCGACGGCCATCTTGCCGTGCCAGTGGGGCGGGGTGGCGATGTGGACGATGTCGATGTCGTCGCGGGCGATCAGCTCACGCCAGTCGCTGTAGGGGGTGACGTCCTTCTCGCCCTTCTTTTCGGCGGCGATCTTGGTGACTTCGGCCAGATGCTGGGAATCGCAGTCGCAAAGCGCGAGCAACTTGCCGGGCATGGACAGGTGTTGGGCGCGGCTGATATTGCCGCAACCGATGATACCCTTGGTCAGGATCTCGGAGGGAGGGGTCTTGCCGCTCCTGCCGAGAACGTGGCTGGGCACGAGCTGGATGGTCGCCAATGCCGCCAGGGATTTGAGGGCTTGGCGGCGATTGGAGCGGCTGAAATGGCTTTGAGGCATAGGCTTCTGGATTACCTACAAATTACCTGCCGAGCCAGCTTCAACTTTCACCGGGGCGCCTCCAGTTTGGGGCGCGGGGCCGCTTCAGCGGCCACTGGCCAGGGCGTCCATGACGTAGCGCGAGGGCCGGAAGTTCTCGATCAGGATTTCCTCCTGCTCTCCACGCTTCATGCGGACTTCCCGGATGTTGAAGTTCGGGGTTTTGTGCGGGGCAAAGAGGATGTCGTCGTGGGTCGAGTTCTCGTGCTTCTTGAACATGTCGGGCAGGATGTCGCCGCCGAGATGGTCATCGCGTCCGGTGGCGAGGTGACAGGTGCCGAGCACCTTCTCGTCCTGGATGTCCGCTCCGGACACAGGAAGGACCTGGGTGCCGAAGCCGAGCTCGCCGAGGGTGCCGGTCATCGGGTCGTCCTTGAGGCGCTGGTTGTGTTCGTCGATGGTGGACTGCTTGCCTTCAATGAGCGAGGAGCTGAGAATGCAGCGGTCCTTGACCTCTAACAGCCCGAGGGTGCCGTCCTCATACTTCATCGGGAACTGACCCCTGGCGTCGGTAGGCACGAAGTAGACTTCACCGGCGGGAAGGTTGGCGACGTCGGGCGCTTCGCCGTGGCAGAGGCCGTGGGACTTCTGCGCTTCCTGCTGGTCGAGGCCGAGCCAGGCGGTGAGCACACGCCCGTCTTCGAGCGCAAAATCAATTTCGATGGAGTCGGCCTTGGTCAGGGCGAGGCGGATGCGCTCGGCGTCTGCACTGACTTCGCGGTAGTCGACGGCCAAGCCGGAATTGAGGATGATGTCGTTGAGTCCGTGGAGGGTCGCACCGCGGAATCCGAACTCCTTGCACTTGGCGGTCAGGGGGGCGGTGGCCGAGAAGGTGGAGATGCAGAGGATGAGGTCGTAGTTCGGGTAGATGTCTCGATCGAGCGAGAGCTGCTTGCCATCCGTGTCCCAGACTTCATCACTCAGGTCGAGGTTGGAACCATGGGTGCAGCGGTAGGCGAGCATCTCGCCACCGGTGAGCTTGAGTTGGTCCATCACCTCGCCGTGAAGGCCCTGATAGAAGTGTTGGTGGGCGTTCTTCTGCACCTCGAAGCCGTCCTGCTTGAGGAAGGCGAAATCCTTGATGAGTTCTGCGGGCTCGTCGAAGTCGATGAGGATGCACACCTTGCTGCCCTGGATGGGGTCGAAGACAGTGTCCAACAAGCGGGCGAGATCGAAGGCGGGGAATTGGCGCTTTTCAGGGTTCAGAAGGATGTCCTCATGGAGGTACTCCGGCAGATTGGCGGTGCTGTGACTCATGATTCGGGCAATCTAGGTCACAACCGGGATCGCGCAAGCGGTGAAATCGCCCGGGGAACTGCGCCTCAGAACTCCGGGAAATCCTCGCCTCCAGCCTGCTCCTGGAGCTGGCGCAGCAGGTCGGACATGTCTTCAAGCCGCTCCCAAAGTTCGCGCACCACGAATACCGGGGCCTCGCAGCGGCAGGCCACGGCGATGCCGTCGGAGGGCCGACAATCCAGTTCGATGATCTTGCGCTCCATGATCTCGTTCTCTGCCTCCAGGATGAGACGCGCATAATAGATGTCGTCATCCATGCGCACGATCACCATGCGAGAAACCTTCGCGCCGAAGGCTGTTAGGGTATCCCGGTAGAGGTCGTGGGTCAGGGGCCGCGGTGCGCTCTCGCCTTGCAGGTGGCCGTGGATGGAGGCGCCGATGGCCGGGTCGATGTAGAATACGATGGCCTTGTCGCCGTCCCCCAGAAAGACGGCACAGCCAGCTTGGGTGGGCAGGAGGGCGAGGGGTTGGACTTGGACCAGTTCGGGCATGGAATCAGGTGCTTCCCTAGGGTGGAGAAGCAAGCCGGGGGCATCCAAGCGGAAAATCCCTCGAGAGGAATCAGAAAAAGATGGATTGTGGGCTGGAAATGTGCCATGGTAATTGGCCCGCGAGCCTAGAAAACAAGGGCGTTTCGGCCGTTTCGAAAAAACCTCAAATTTTTTGCGAAAAGGTATTGACGCACCCCCGCCTTGAAACTAGCTTCGCGCCCCGCCCGAGCAGGGTGGTCGAGAGACGGAACGTCGATCGCGGTGAAACCGAAGCGAGTAGCTCGCGGATCCCGGTCGGCTTTTTAGTCTACTCGAAGAACCAAGTTCTTTGACAGCAATGGCCTGACACGAAACGTGCCGGCGGCAGGATTGACCCGAAAGAAGGTCATGGCCTCTGGTGAAAAGCATCACTGCTTGGAAATCGATTTGTGTTGGGAAGAGACGAAAAATTGAATTGTGCGCTGCGCGGTTCGATCCGGACACCCCCTCCGTGGGTTGTCTGAATTGGAAACGCGCGGTCCCGGTGAGGCCCCTGCATCTTCGGATGTGGAGGTAGTCACCGAAGTCAATTTGGAAAGATGAACAACTAGTCAGCAATGACTGGGATCATTTTTCTCCGAATTTTTTACGGAGAGTTTGATTCTGGCTCAGAACGAACGCTGGCGGCGTGTTTAAGACATGCAAGTCGAACGAGATGACACCGGTATTTATATTGGTTGATTCTAGTGGCGCACGGGTGAGTAACACGTGAACAACATGCCCTTGAGTGGGGGATAGCCCGCCGAAAGGTGGATTAATACCCCATGGTATCCTCGGATTAAAGGTGGCTTCGGCTGCCGCTCAAGGATTGGTTCGC
>JAWVYP010000031.1:0-15583 GCA_033722655.1 Akkermansiaceae bacterium
CTCGAGAATGGCACCAGGACCGCCAAGGGCGAGTATCTCCTCATCCTTGACGCCGACTTCGTGCCCAAGCCCGATCTGCTCAAGAAGACCATCCACTTCTTTACCGACGAGAAGATCGGCCTAATCCAGACCCGCTGGGGCCACCTCAACCGCAACTTCAACGTCCTCACCCGTCTGCAGGCCATGTTCCTGGACGGCCATCTCGAGCTCGAGCAGACCGCCCGCAACCGCTCCGGCCGCTTCTTCACCTTCAACGGCACCGGCGGCATCTGGCGCAAGTCCTGCATCACTGACGCTGGCGGCTGGGAACACGACACTCTCACCGAGGACATGGACCTCAGCTACCGCGCCCAGCTCAAGGGCTGGCGCTTCATCTTCCTCAACAACGTGGAGACCCCCGCCGAGCTGCCCGTCGACATGGACGGCTTCAAGAGCCAGCAGCACCGCTGGACCAAGGGTTCCATCCAGGTCTGCAAGAAGGTCCTGCCCAAGATCTGGAAGGCCAAGATCCCGCTGACCATCAAGCTCGAGGCCACCGCCCACCTGACCTCCAACTTCGCCTACCTCGGCCTGATCTGTCTCTGTTTCCTGATCTACCCCAACCAGCAATGGCAGCCGGACTTCGGCAAGTTCACCTTCCTGATCATCAACATTCCGATCTTCTTCTTCGCCTCGGTATCGGTGGCCGTCTTCTACCTCTTTGCCCAGAAGGCCCTGCAGCCGCGCTCCTGGTGGAGGGAAGTCCCCTACCTGCCGCTGCTGCTCGCGCTGGGAATCGGCATGTCCATCAGCAATGCCAAGGCCGTGGTCGAAGCTCTCTTCAATCATCAGAGCGCCTTCATCCGCACTCCCAAATATGGCATCGCCCAGACCAAGAAGAGCCACGACTGGAAGAAAAGCAGCTACAAGGCCATCAAGAGCCTGACCCCGGTGGTCGAACTGCTCTTCGGCATCTTCTTCCTCTTCATCGTGACCGAGGCTGCCCTCCGCAGCGACTGGCCCTCCGCCATCCTGCTGCTGCCCTTCCCCGTCGGATTCTTCTACACCTCCCTGAGTTCCCTGACTCGCATGCTTTCCGCCATGAAGCCGGTTCCCGTGAAAGTTGAGCCCTCCGACAAATCGTAGTCCTCCTTCATGCAGTCCCCCCTGCGCCCCCACCTTCTCAAACTGGCAGCCACCCTGGTGGCCTGCCTCGGCGCCGTCAGTTGCACCACCCAGCCTCCTGAGGGCCCGGACTACAGGAACAAGATGGTCGTGAGCGTCAAGGACCAGGAGATGCTCCTCGTCAGCGACGGCATTCCCATCAAATCCTACAAGGTTTCGACCTCCAAGTTCGGCCTCGGCGACCAGCCCGGCAGCTATCGCACCCCGCTCGGCCGGATGCAGGTCGCCAAGAAGGTCGGTCACCGGGCTCCTCTGGGCAGCGTCTTCAAGAGCTGCCGTCCCACCGGCGAAATCCTCAGGCCCAATGCACCGGGCCGCGATCCCATCGTCACGCGCATCCTGTGGCTCAAGGGCAGTGAGAGCCGCAATCGCAACGCCTACAAACGCCGCATCTACATCCACGGCACCACTGAGGAGAAACGCCTCGGTCAAGCCGTCTCCTACGGCTGCATCCGCATGGCCAGCCGGGATGTCCGCGATCTCTACAACCGGGTGGGCTGGGGCGCCGATGTCTTCGTCATCAAGGGCTCCATCAAGGACAAGAGCTCCAATGGCGCGGTGGCCTTGCTGCAGCGGCTGAGTGGCACCGATGAGGGCTGAGGCTTCAAATTGCCCGATTTCGGGTCAAACCGGAGCTTGACACCCCCCACGGATCCACTAGTTTCTGCGCCCCGCACTGCCTCACGCAGTGCAATCAATCACCCTTTTCACCATGGCCAACCACAAATCCTCCATCAAGCGTGCCCGCCAGACCATCGCACGCACCGAGCGCAACACTGCGATGAAATCGCGCATCAAGACCCTGCGCAAGAAGACCCTCGACGCTGTCGAAAAGGGCGACAAGGAAACCGCCATCGAAACCAGCAAAAAACTGATCAGCGAGGTGGACAAGGCCGCCAAGAAGAAGTTCTACCACGCCAACAAGGCGGCCAATATCAAGAGCAAGACCGCCAAGGCGATCGCCAAGCTCTCCTGAGGCTGAACACGGCCCCAATCCAGAAAACAAGCGGGCCGGCCTTCCGGTACCGCTTTTTTCGTGCCTTTCCATCTCCCATTTTTCATCCTCTGAGCATGTCCGACACCCCGCTTCCAGACCGCGCGGCGACCGCCGCCCGGATTGCAGCCAACCCGATTGGCTACAAGGTTTGTGAAGGCTGCGATTCCATCGTCGGCTCCAACACCGCACTCTGCCCGAACTGTCACAGCTTCCGCTTCGAGTCCTCCCCACAACGGGTGGTCGAGCAGGCCAAGCTGCTCGGCTCGCGCGACCAACGCTCCGTCACCGCCGAAGATCTCTCCTGAACCGATGAACCCTGCAACCGGCTTCAAGGAATGGCAAGTGGTCTGCGATGCGCTGGCCAGCGGCCGCCAGTCCATCCTGCTGCGCAAGGGTGGCATCCATGAGGGCCGGGATGGCTTCTCCTTTGCCCACGATTCCTTCTTCCTCTTCCCGACCCGCTTCCACTCCCAGGGCGATCAGGTGCGCGAGGGCAAGGTGGAGGTTATGCCAGAATGGCAGCCGGGGGATGAGATTGCCATCACCCACCATGCCGAGGCCGACTGGGCGGTGACCCTCACCAACGCGAACGAGCTCGAAGCCCTGCGCAATTTCCACATTTACTCGGACTCCACCGTGCAGGACCGTTTCGACTGGGAAGGCAAGGGCATGGCCACCGGCAGCATCCACGTCGCCTTGGTGCGGGTGCGCAAGCTCGCCGAGCCCTGGCGCTTCCCCTACGGCAAACAGTACGGCGGCTGCCGCAGCTGGGTCACGCTTCCCGACGCGCCGTCCCTCGACCTGGCCAGGCCGGTGATTGCCGATGAGGACTACGAAGTTCTCAAACAGCAACTCGAAGGAATCGTGATGGCCTGATCACCCCTGCTTGGAGTCATCCTGTTTGGAGCAATCACCTCCCCCGCAGCCTTCCGTGACATTGACCGGGCACTTCATGCCCTTGACGTCCTTGAGTACGGGCTCGATCCAGCCCTCATCCGCCCGCAGCAGGGCACAGGAAGCCAGCAAGAAAAGGGCGACTCGCAGGAATCGGGAAGGACAAGCCCTAGACCGAGGTTTCATGAAATATTCGGGCTAGCCCGGAAGTTTCATGAAATTTCCGGGCTAGCAGGGAAAACCGACAGCCGCAACGCAATAGAATACTGGCCTCCCTCCGGGACCACCGCTAGCCTGTAGCCCGTGATCACCCGCCGCAAAATCCGCTACTCGGTTTCCCCACCCTTGCGGCAGTATCTGTATCACTTCGACCGCCAGCGCGACATTCCCCAGGTCTACAGCGAACTGCTGCGCTTCAGCGGTGGCATTCCCTACGAGGACCCGGCAGGCCAAGAAACCCTGTGGACCACGGTGATGTACCCCCCCGAGGTCTTCGAGGAACTGCGCCCCCGCCTGACCGCCATCTACAGCGAGCTCAAGCTGGGCCAGGACGCCGCCCAGCACGAGCACTTGCAGGTCGACCGCATCGACTTCGGTGACTTCGGCAATTCGCGCCCCTTCCGCATCCGCATCACCAACCTCTTCAACGACAACTCGGACTACTACTACGTCAAGCACGCCGATGCCTCGCGCATTTACGGCCTCGAGCTTGAACACATTCTCTCGCCCAACCGCATCAACTACCTCGTCAATGGCGACACCCTGATCGAGGAGCACATCGCCGGCGTTCCCGGCGATGTCTTCTTGCGCGACTACATCAGCCAGCCAGGCATCAACAAGGTGCGTATCGCCAAGGAGTTCACCAAGTTCAACGAGCGCTGCTTCATCCGCCTGCTGGGTGACATGCGCAGCGTGAATTACGTGATCGAGGTCACTCCGGACTTCGAGGAAGTGCAGTATCGCGTGCGCACCATCGACTTCGATCAGCAGTCCTACGAGGGCCGTGGCAGCACCTACCTCGCCTTCAAGTTTTCCTCCAACCGCAAGGTCACCAGGCTCGCCCTCAATGTGCTCAACCGCAAGAGCATCGACCAGTATGTGGCCGAGGAACACGCCCAGATGGCGCGCCGGGCCAAGGTCGAAAGCTCGCGCCTGCGCGCCCTGCTGGGCATCATGCAGCGCGAGGAACTCGCCCCGCGCGAACACGTCGCCACCCTCGCGGCCGAACTCGACCGCATGCACGGCTCCTCCTTCTACCGCGACTGCAAGTCCATGGGTGAACTGACCGCACTCCACATCTCCAAGGAGCTCGATATCTGATCCTGCCAATTTAGCTTTTCCCATTTCATGTCCGACACCCCCAACCGCCTCTACCTGCTCGACGGCATGGCCCTCATCTACCGGGCCCACTTCGCGCTGATCCAGAATCCCATCCGCAATTCCAAGGGCATCAACACCTCGGCCCTCTACGGCTTCACCAATACCCTGCTCTCCATCCTCGAGAAGGAGGACCCGTCCCACATTGGCGTCGCCTTCGACACCTCCGAGCCCACCCCACGCCACATCAAGTTCCCCGCCTACAAGGCGCAGCGCGACGAAATGCCCGAGGAACTCGCCGCCGCCATCCCGCACGTCAAGACCCTCTGCAGGGCCTTCCACATTCCCGTGCTCGAACTCGACGGCTACGAGGCCGACGACATCATCGGCACCCTGGTCAAGCGTGCCGAACCCGAGGGCATCACCTCCTACATGGTCACCCCGGACAAGGATTTCGCCCAGTTGATCTCGGAAAAGACCTTCATGTGGAAGCCCGGCCGCAAGGGCAATGAGCACGACATCATCGGGCTGGAGCAACTGCCCGAAATCTGGGGCGTCCAAGAACCCGATCACATCATCGACCTGCTCGGCTTGATGGGCGACGCCTCCGACAACATTCCCGGCGTGCCCGGCATCGGCCCCAAGACCGCGGTCAAGCTCATCGACAAATTCGGTTCCGTCGAGGGCCTGATCGCCAACACCGACCAGCTCAAGGGCAAGCAGAAGGAGAAGGTCGAGACCCACAGCAATGACGCCATCCTCTCCAAGGAGCTGGCCACCATCATCACGGACGTGCCGATTGAAGTCAGCTGGGATGACCTCAAGCGCGACGAACCCGACCTCGAGGCCGTGAAGGCCCTCTTCAACGAATTCGAGTTCCGCACGCTCACCAAGCGCGTGCTAGGCGCCGACGCCAAGGCCGAAGCCGTGGTTGAATCCGACGAGGGAGGCGAAACCGAATTTGAGAGCTTCAAGACCATCCAGGATGTCGAACACGACTACCAACTGGCCGACAGCCCCAAGAAAGTGGAGAAGCTGATCAAGGAACTCGGCAAACAGAAGTCCTTCTGCTTCGACATCGAGACCACCTCGCTTGACCGCTTCGGCGCCAAGCTATTGGGCATCGCTTTTGCTTGGGAGCCGCACAAGGCCTGGTATCTGCCCTACGAGGACTCCTTGCTCCCTGCTCTGCGCTCCTTGCTCTCTTCCGATGCCGAGAAGATCGGCCACAACCTCAAATACGACCTCTCGGTGCTCACCCACCAGGGCATCGAGGTCAAGGGCCCCTTCTTTGACACCTTCCTCGCCGACGCTCTGATCGCGCCCGAGCGCCGCCACGGCATGGACTACCTCGCCGAGGTCCTGCTTGGCTACAGCCCCATCAAGCTCGCTGACATTGCCGCCCCCGCCGAGGAGGGGGCGGGCGAGGACGACCTCTTTTCCATGGCCGCCAAGAAGAAGAGCTCCAAGGAACTCGACATCGCCGCCATTCCCCTCGAAACGCTCGCCGAATACGCCGCCGAGGATGCCGACGTCACCTTCCAGCTCGCCACCAAGCTGCGCGAGCATCTCAAGGAAATGGGTCAGGACGGCATCTACGAGGACATCGAAGGGCCACTGCTGCCCGTGCTGGTGCGCATGGAAATGCAGGGCATCGCCGTCGACACCGATTCCCTCGGCCAAATCGGCAGCGAGCTGCAGGAGCGCATCGACACCCGCGCCGCCGCCATCCAGGCCCAGGCCGCCGATCCCTTCAACATCGGCTCCCCCAAGCAGCTCGGTGAAGTGCTCTTCGACCAACTCAAGCTGGTGGAGAAGCCGAAGAAGACCAAAACCGGCCAATACAAGACCGACGAACAGACCCTCTCCGCGCTCAGCGGCGTGCATCCCATCATCGAGGACATCCTTTCTTGGCGCGAGTTCACCAAGCTCAAGTCCACCTACCTCGACGCCCTGCCCCAGCACATCCAGCCGCAAACCGGGCGCATCCACACCCATTTCCACCAGCTGGTCGCCGCCACCGGTCGCCTCGCCTCCTCGGATCCCAACCTGCAGAACATTCCCATCCGCTCCGAGGCCGGCCGCCAGATCCGCAAGGCCTTCGTCCCCGCCGAGGGCTGCACCCTGCTCGCCTGCGACTACTCGCAGATTGAATTGCGCATCATGGCCGCCATCGCCAATGACCCGACCATGATCGAGGCCTTCCGCCAGGGCACCGACATTCACGCCGTCACCGCCGCCAAGGTCTTTGGTGTCGAGCTTGGGGAGGTCAGCTCCGAGCAGCGTCGCCGTGCGAAGATGGTCAACTTCGGCATCATCTACGGCATCTCCGCCTTCGGCCTCTCCCAGCGCCTCGGCATCCCCCGCGGAGAGGCCGCCGAGATCATTGACGCCTACTTCCGCGAGTATCCGGCGATCAAGACCTTCATGGACGAGACGGTCGAGGCCGCGCGCGAGGCCGGCTACGCCGAAACCCTCTGCGGCCGCAAACGCGCCTTCCCCGACCTCAACTCCGGCAACCAGAACATTCGCAACAACGCCGAGCGCGCCGCCATCAACATGCCCATCCAGGGCACGGCTGCTGACATGATCAAGCTGGCGATGATCCGCGTCGACCAGCTCCTGCGCGAAGGCGATTGCCAGACCCGCATGCTCTTGCAGGTGCACGACGAACTCGTCTTCGACCTCGCCAAGGATGAGGAGAAGCAACTGGTGCCCAAGATCGTTGAGATTATGCAGGAGGCCCTACCGCTGCCGAACGACACGCCGGTGGAAGTGACCTCGGGGACGGGTGAGAACTGGCTGGAGGCGCACTGAAGCTCACCCAAGCATGTTGGTCTTGCGAAAAACCCTGGTCATCCTTGGCATCATTCTGGCGCCATTTGTCTTATGGATCGGCCTCTTTTTCGGCATTCACGGCTTTCTCTACGACGGCTACGGGCCGGATGACGGAGAACTCATGGCGGCCATGATGATCGCAACTCCTGTGGCAGGGCTCATTGCCATTTGCGCTTGGAGCGTGGCGATCATCTATGGCATCACTACTTGGTTCGGCAGAGATAGGAAACAATCCGAAACCAATTCATAAGAAGGAACAGTCGCGAAGTTCCTCCTGTAGCGGCAACGACCGAAGGGCCAACGAGCCATGCGAGTTGGAATAACCCAATCCGGCCTCAGTGGAGGCCGCACATCTCGTGGATCGAGTGGAACGAGATCAGTCTATGACCGTCGACCATCGACCTAGCATCGTTCCGACGGTCATAGACCGCCGCTACAGTTCAATTAGGCGTGGTGAAGCAGGATCGAATTCGCTGCGAAGTGGTCGGAGAAGATGTCGGAGACAATCACCATCGGCGTGCCAGTGCTGACGAGGCCTTCGCCCAGCAGATGCTCGGTCACTTTTTTCACAGTCTCCTCGATATTGCTCGAAAAGCCGAGCCGGATGGCGTGGACTCCGCGGGTCACACTCAGCAGGCGGCAAACCTCCACCCGCGGCGTGAAGGCGTAGAAGCCACCGGTGCGCGGACGCAACATGGCAACCTGATTGGCGAGCACCCCTCGGCGGGTCAGCACGACCAGGCGCGAATTGGCGAGGGAGTCGGCCAGTTCCACGGCTGCACTGGCGACCTTCTGGCGCTCGTCGCGCAGCAGAACGTGATCGCCATAGCCGTGGCCGCCGGAGCGCTCCATGCGACGCGAAATCCGGTCCAGGGCCTCCACACAGCGCAGCGGGTAGCGGCCGACGGAAGTCTCACCGGAGAGCATCAGCGCATCGGCCTCCTCGTAGGAAGCATTCATCACGTCAGTTACCTCGGCGCGGGTCGGTGTGGGGTTGGTGATCATGGACTCAAGCAACTGGGTCGCCACGATCACGCGCTTGCTGAGTTCGTGGCAACGCTTGACCAGACGGCGTTGCAGCAGCGGCAACTCCTCGAACTCGACCTCGGTGCCGAGGTCGCCACGCGCGATCATGATGATGTCCGCCTCCTTGATGATGGCATCCATGTTCTTGATCGCCTCTTGGTCCTCCAGCTTGGCCACAAGGTGGGCGTCGCCACCCAGGCCTTCCATGGCATCGCGCAGCTCGCGCACATGCGCCGCGTCGCGGACAAAGGAGCCGGCGATGTAATCCGCCTTGTTCTCCACCGCCAGCGCCAGGTCCTTGTGGTCTTTTTGGGTAAGTGCGGGCAGGTTGAGTCGCACGCCAGGCAGGTTGATGTGACGGCGGGAGCCCATCGATCCGGGCGTCTTGACGATGCAGCGGATGCGGTCGGCCTCGACCTTCTCGATGCGCATCAGCAGCGCCCCGTTGTCGACCACCAGGGTGTTGCCGACCTCCACATCCTCCATCAGGCCTTCGTAATTGACCGTGGTCGATTTTTCGACGCTTGGATCGGTGTCGCGCTTGCGGAATTCGACCACGTCGCCCTCGACCAGGTCGTAGGGCTCCTCCAGTTCGCCGGTGCGGATGGAGGGCCCGGTGAGGTCAAAGAGAATGCCGACGTGGCGCGCATGGCGGTCGGCCTGCTTGCGAACCAACTCGACCATCTGCGTCGCCCATTCGTGCTTGGCATGGCTCATGTTGAGCCGGAAGACGTTGACCCCGGCCTCAATCAATTCGCTGATGGTTTCCTCGGCCTCGGTGGCGGGGCCGAGGGTGCAGATGATCTTGGTTTTGCGGGACATGGTGGATGGGTTAGCAGTTTCCTTGCCGATCGGAATTTCTGATCAGCGCGACTCGAGAGTCTTCTCGGTGCGCGCATCGATAATGGCGAAGCGCTCGCGGTTGAGGGCCGGGTCGGAACGAAAGATCAGGCGACCGGAATGGGAGCGCTCGAGCTCCATCAGCAGCTTGGAATCCTCGCTCTTGAAGCGGTTGAGCACGTCGCTGTTGACGACCACGATCATGTCGCCGACCTCGTCGCGGTGTTTCTGGATCACCGTGTGCAGGTGGCGCTGGATCTCGACGGACATGGACATCGGGGTCAGCACGCGGGCGCGGCCTTGGCAATAGGGGCAGGGCTCGTACATCGAATCCCGCAGGGACTCGTTGAGGCGCTGGCGGGTCATTTCCATCAGGCCGATCTGGGAGATCTGGAGCACCTGGGTCTTGGCCTTGTCGCGCTTGAGGCGTTCCTTGATCGCCTTGTAGACGGCCTGCTGGTCGCGGCGGTGGCGCATGTCGATGAGATCGATGACCACCAAGCCACCGATGTTGCGCAGGCGCAGCTGGCGGGCGACCTCCTCGGCCGCCTCAATGTTGGTCTGAAGGATCATCTTGTCGACGTCCTTGGAACCGCGGTTGCGACCAGTGTTGACGTCGATGGCGATCAGCGCCTCGGTCTCGTCAATCACGATGTAGCCGCCGCAGGGCAGCCAGACCTGGCGTGAGAAGGCCTCGTCAATCTGCTCCTGCAGGCCGAGGCGCTCGAAGATGGGCTCGCCGGTGGTCGGCATGAAGTGGACGCGGCGCTTGGCGCGGCGCGAGATCTTGTCGGCGATGCCGCGAATCATTTCGGTGGTTTGCTCGTCGTCGCAGATGATCTGGTTGACCTCCTCGGTTAGGAAGTCGCGGGCGGAGCGCTCGATCAGGCCGGGCTCCTTGTAGATGCAGGCCGGAGGCGGATTGTTGGTGCGGCGGGCCTCGATCTCCTCCCACTGCTCAAGCAGCATCGCGAGGTCGCGCACGAAGTGGCGAGCGCGGGTGCCGTGGGCGACCGTACGCATGATCACCCCCATGCCTTCGGGCACGGAAAGCTTCTGCATGATGTCGCGCAAACGGGCACGTTCCTTGGGATCGTCGATCTTGCGCGAGATGCCGAACTGTTCGGTGTAGGGCATCAGCACCAGGTAGCGACCAGCGAGCGAGATGTTGGTGGTCACGCGCGGACCCTTGGTGCCGATCGGCCCCTTGGAGACCTGGATCACGATCTCCGAACCCACCGGGTAGATGCTGGGGATGTCCTTGGAGCTGATCTTCTTGGCCTTCTTCTTTTTGCGTTTGCCGCGCTTGATTTCCTCCAGGCCCGAGTCGAGGGCTGCGGGAATGGCGTCCCAGAAGTGGAGGAAGGCGTTCTTTTCCAGTCCGATGTCGACGAACATGGCCTTGAGACCCTGCTCGATGTTCTTCACGCGGCCCTTGAAGATGCCGCCGACGATGTTCATGTCGCCTTCGCGTTCGACCGAGTATTCCTCGAGCACGCCGTCCTCAAGGAGGGCGACCCGACGTTCCAGTTTCTCGACATTGACCACGATGGTGTTGCCCCGCTTGGGGTCTGGAGTGCCGATGCCGAGCATGCGTTTGATATTCTGAATCATGATGGTTTATGGGAAAGGTTGGGGATGGTTTGGCTTATTCTTGTACCGGCACGGCGCGGGGCACGACCGTGCCCTCATCATCCGCTTCGGTGGTGATGGTTGGGGTAAGTGGCACCACTTGGGCGCGCGGGGGTGGGTTGGCTTCCGTGGGCAGGACAGTGACTTCCTCTCCGGTCTCGCCGATGGGCTCCTCCTCCAGAATGGTGGCATCGATGGCAGCAAGCACGTCCTCGGGCAGCTCGGTGGCTTCGATGCGCTCGGTATTGCCGGAGTACTCGGCCAGGCGGCGCAGCGGCAGGCGCGCGCCGCCTTCCTTGGCAAACAGGCCGCGGTAGATCAGGTAGGTCAGCGGGCCACAAACGGCTCCTCCGGAAGCGCCGTTCTGCACCATGACGCAGACTGCATAGCGCGGCTCTTGGTAGGGAGCAAAACTGATCATCCAGGCGTTGTTGGATTTCTCGCCATCGTCGATGGTCTGCGCGGTGCCGGTTTTGGCGGCGACCTCGACCTCTTCCATCTTGGTGCGACGGGCGGTTCCGCCCGGCTCGTTGACCGCCTTCCACATGCCCTGGCGGATGAGTTCGAAATCCTCCGGCGCCACTCCTTTGGCTATCAGATCGGAAACCACCACCGGCTCGTCACCCAGCAGCACCTCGCCGTCCTGGGCAACCACCTTGCGGATGATGCGCGGCTGGTAGTACTTGCCCCCGTTGGCCACGCACGCGGTCATCGCACACATCTGCAGCGGGGTTGCCATCATGTCGCCCTGGCCGATGGAAGTGAAGGCACCCATGACCGGCGTCATCGAGACTCCCGGGTTGGCCGCCTTCCAGGCCCGACTTCCCGGCAGAATGCCGGGATCCTCGCCGGGCAGGTGGATGCCGGTGCGGCGCCCGATGCCCACCTTCTCACAGCCATCGACCAGCTTTTCCCAGCCCATGGTGTTGGCGAGCTTGTTGAAGTAGGGATTGCAGGAACGCTGGATGGCCTCGGGAAGCGGCAACGCGCCGTGGCTGCCGCCGCGCATGTTCCACAGCCAGCAACCCACCTTGTGGTTGCCGTAGGGCACGAAGCCCTCGCAGGTGAAGCTGCGGTTGGCCATTCCCTGGAGGGCGCCGGCGATGGCCGTAGGCACCTTCATGGTGGAACCCGGAGCGTAGGAGGAAATGGCCCGGTCCTTGAGCGGTGAGAGCTTCTTGTTGGACAGGTAAGCCTGCCAGCGTTCGCTCGAGATGCTGGGAATGAAGGCATTGGGATCGTAGTCGGGCACGGAGGCCATCGCCAGCACCTCCCCGGTGCGGACATCCATCACCACCGCTGCAGCGCGGCCGGTACGGCGCAGCACATTCTCGACCAGATACTGGACGTGCGCATCCAGGGTCAGCATCACTTTGGCTCCTTCCGCCGGGGGCGTGTAATCGAGCATCTTGAGGGTGCGGCCCTTCTCGTCCTTGGCGACCTTCTTGATGCCCTCCGGGCCCTGCAGGTAGGCATCCATGGTGGCCTCGACCCCGGCAATGCCATGGTCATCCCCGATGTAGTGGTCAAAACGCTTCTCGTCCTCGGGCGGGATCTTGCCCTTCTCCCACTGCTTGAGGTAGCCGAGCACGTGGCTGCCCAGGCTGCCGTAGGGATAGAGGCGTTGGGGCCGGATGCCGACGTCAACGCCGGGCATCTTCATGTTGTGCTCGGCGATGGTGGCAAACTCCTCAAAGCTCAGGTCGCTGCGATAGGTGAAGGGAATCAGCCCTCCATGGGTCTTGTAGTGGGTGCTCATGGCACCGGCATTGAAGTTCTTGGCGAGGCCCAGCTTGTTGAGCTGGCTGATGGGACTTTCCTCACCCAGCTTGACGATCTCCACGATGTCATCCTCGATTTTCTGGCGCCCGCTGTCGGCCTTCACCGGCGCACTGCGGATGCGTGCGTGATAGGCCTTCCTGATTTCCTCCAGATTGAACCAGACCTCGTACTTGCGGATGTTCCTGGCCAGCACCACGCCATTGCGGTCAACGATCTCGCCGCGAATGCCCGGCTCGCGAATGGTCTCGGTGGTGTTGCCGGGCACCTTGCTGAGGAACTCGTCGCGGCGCTCGATCTGGAAGCTGTGCAGGCGGTTGAGAAGCACGCCGAAGCCGACCAGCATCAGGGCGGTCAGCAGATAGAGTCGCAGGTGATAGCCCTTGATCATGTCCAACCAAGGCGGTTCCGACGCCGGGGTTGAGGGTGGAGCGAATGGCCACAGCGACGCGCGATGCGCTCAAGCAGCCACAGCACGAAGGGCGAGACCAACATGGTCAGCACCGAGGTGTAGACCATCTGCATGAAGGTGGCGCGGGTCAGCACGAAGCCGCCGCGCAGGAAGGTGATGAGCAGGTATTCCGCCGCCAGGTAAAAGAAGATCGCAATGCCGCAAAGCACCACCGAGAACTGCCACTTGCCGGTGCGATACAGCGGCTGGATGCCTTGCATCAAAAATCCGAGTGCACCGAAGAGCAGCACCGAGAACCCGAAGCGCAGGTTCTCAACCGGTTCCTTGTAGACCTCGGGGTCGCCCACCTCGGGCCCCAGAGCGCATTGGGCATCCCACAGGACGCCACCGATGAAGGCCAGCAAGAGCATGGTCGGCTGGCCGACCGTCACCGCCGCACACAGGAACACCAACTGCAAAAGCAGGATGCGCGAGCTGTGGATGCCGGTAAAGGTCGGCATGAATTGCTGCACCACCAGGGCGGCAATCATCAGTCCAACAACGGTTAGAGAATAGCGGATCAAGATTCGGGGTCGGATGCCTCCTCGGTGAGAACCACAAAGACCGCGCCGAGATCGGCGAAGTCGACCGCAGGACGGATCAACGCTTCGGAAGCGGACGCGCCCTTGTCGACGGAATCGATGGTCCCCACAAGGATGTCGGGTTGAAAGATGTCACCGTGGCCGGTGGTGAACACCCTCTGTCCGGGACGGACCGAGGAGTTCGCGGAGAGATAACGAAGGCGCAGCAGCGGCTGCCCGTCGGCAATGCCACGTTGGCCCCTGACAATGCCGACCTCGGGCGAGCCCTCGACGCGGGCCGCCACCCGGCAGGCCTCGTCGGTGAGCAGCAGCACCGACGAGCGATCCTTGTGGATGCGGTCGATCCGGCCCACCAGGCCTTCGTTGGAAAGTACGGAGAGATCACTGCCGATACCGCGGTCAGCGCCCACATCAATCTCGACGGTTTGCCACCAGGTGGTCGGATTGCGGCGGACGACCCGCGCGGCCACCACGTCAAAACGGGTGGTCTGCTTGAATTTGAGTGCGTGGCGCAACTGGATATTTTCCTCCTCGAGCGCCCGGTAGCGGGACTCGATCAGGCGCAGGCGTCCGAGTTGCTCGCGCGCCACTTCCAGTTCGGCTTCCAGCTCCTTGGAATGGCGGACCTCCTTCACGAAATCCTGGGCCTTGGCCTCAATGCCCGAACCCGCCTTGAGGAAGGGAGACATCGCGCGGTAATACACCGCCTGGATGTTGCGCACCGCGCGGTCGCTCCGGGTGAGCGCCCAAGTGGCGCCCGCCAGAAACAGCAACAAGGCGATGAGGTTGAGTGGCTTCATGGCCAAGAAGAGCGGATCCGATCATCAACGATCGTGTCCGCCGCTGGTCAGTCCCTTGAGGAATGCAATTTCCTCGAGTGCCATTCCTGTACCCTCTGCAACCGCACTGAGGGGGTCCTCAGCGATGTGAACGGGCAAGCCGGTTTCCTCCCGAAGCAGACGGTCCAGCCCCTTGAGCAGGGCTCCTCCACCGGCCAGCACGATGCCGCGGTCGACGAGGTCGGCGGCAAGTTCCGGCGGGCAGCGTTCGAGAGTCGTGCGCACGGCATCCACAATGGAGCCGAGCGGATCTGACATCGCCTCGCGGATTTCCTGCGAGGTGATGGTGATGGTCTTGGGAAGGCCGGCGACCAGGTCGCGGCCTTTCACTTCCATCGTGAGTTCCTTGGGCAGCGGAGCAGCCGAGCCCAAGCGAATCTTGATTTCTTCCGAAGTGCGCTCACCAATCATCAGGTTGTAAGCACGCTTCATGTAGGACGAGATGGACTCGTCAATTTCATCCCCCGCGGTGCGGACACTGCGGGCGTAAACAATTCCGCCGAGCGAAATCAGGGCGACTTCGGTGGTGCCACCACCAATGTCGACGACCATGTTGCCGGAGGCTTCCATGACGGGAAGGCCCACCCCGATGGCGGCGGCCATCGGCTCTTCGATGAGATAGACTTCACGGGCACCGGCCTGTTCGGCGGACTCTCGCACGGCACGGCGCTCGACCTCGGTGATGCCCGAGGGAATGGCGATCAGCACGCGGGGACGACCGCGGCCCTTGTTCACCTTTTTGATGAAGTGGCGAAGCATGGCCTCGGTGACCTCGAAGTCGGCGATCACCCCGTCCTTGAGCGGACGGATGGCGACAATGTTGCCGGGGGTCCGGCCCAGCATGCGCTTGGCGTCGTCACCGACCGCTTTGACCTCATTGGTGCCCGCCTTGACGGCGACCACCGAGGGCTCGCGCAGCACGATGCCATGACCCTTGACGTTGATCAGGGTATTGGCGGTGCCGAGGTCGATTCCGATGTCATTGGAAAAAAAGTTTCCGAAGAATTTACTAAACATGGAAGTAGTTGAAAATGAGAGGGATAGGGAGAATGCTCACAGGCGGCTTTTGGCTCAAGCAGCCGCTTGAATCCGCAGAATGCGGTTCACCACCCATACGCGGGGTGCGGAGGCATGATGTCAAATGCACGCCAAAGTCTCGATTTGCAGGCCGCAGGTCAAGACGTAATCCCCTGTATTTAAGGGGATCAGGGCAGTTGTTCACAATCATCAAAAGGTAGGGACGAGCGGCCCGCTCGTCCGTAAC
>JAWVYP010000032.1:0-15429 GCA_033722655.1 Akkermansiaceae bacterium
CTCTCCCTCAACGTGCTGGAGCAAGATTACATCAATGCCTGTGTTGATTTACGAGAACGCCAGATTGCGGAAAAAGAAGCGGCTCAACAACGGGAACTGGCCCGGGCCCGGCAATTGGCCGCGGAACAACGCAAATTGGCCGAACGAGCCAAACCCTTGCGTCTACGCCTCATCGACGCTCTCAAGGATACTCTAAACTCAGCACTCTAAACTCTGAACTCTAAACTCTGAACTTCAAACCCCCTGCCAGCCCAACTTCTGGCGCAGGGCTTCGTAGTAGGAACGGCCTTCAAGGCGCAGCAGCGTGAAGGTCTGATCGCATTTGCGGACCTCAATGCGGTCACCCGGACAGATGGCGATACTTTCACGTCCATCTACGGTAAAGATCATCGGCCCGGCCTCCTCGTCGTCAGCGGAGAGCTCGACGGTGCGGTCGTCGGCCAGCACCAGGGCGCGCTGACTCAGGCTGTGCGGACAGATCGGCGTCACCAGGAAAACCCCGGCATTGGGGGCTACCAAGGGGCCGCCTGCAGAGAGTGAGTAGGCGGTCGAACCGGTTGGCGTCGCTACAATCAGGCCGTCCGCGCGGTAGTTGTTGAGGAACTCGCCATCCACCTTGGCCACCAGCGAAACCATGCGGCCGGTTTCACCACGGGCGAGGGTGATCTCGTTGAGGGCAGTAAAGCAATCGGGTTCCCGGTCGGCCCGGTAAACAGTGGCATGGAGCAGGGTGCGCTCGCTGGTCTGGAATTCTTTCTTGGCCACGGCCTCGGCAAACTGCTCCATATCCTCGTCGGTGCAGGTCGTCAGGAAGCCGAGGTTGCCGATGTGGATGCCGGCCACCGGCAGATCAAAGGCGCCCAGTCGCAACACGGCGTGCAACATGGTTCCATCCCCGCCGACCGCAGCAGCGAGATCCACCTCCTTGGAAAAGTCCGAGGCCTTGATGCCCTCGGCGCCCTCGCCAATCATCGCTGCGGTTTCCTGATCGAGGACGGAATCGACACCGCAATCCGACAGGGCCTTCTGCAGGGCCTTGACGGTGGTGATGGAGTCCGGTTTGTGCGGATTGGCGAGGATGCCGACTTTCACGTGAATCAGGGTAGTGGGTTTGGGATGGCTTGCAAGTGAGGGCCTAGACCCTGGATCCAAGAATGGGTGCGAGATCGCGCAGGGTCTGCTCGGGCCAATGCTCGCGTGGCGTGAGGATGGCCGTGTCGAGGGCCTGATGGGCCGGGCATGCGGGCTCGGTGGGAATGGCGGGAATCACCGCCTTGAGGATGTCCTTTGCCAGGGCACTGTTGGCCTGCATGTTTTCAATGACCGCACTGACCTCCACCGCCGCTTCCTCCTTCTTCCAGCAGTCGTAGTCGGTGACCAGTGCGAGCGAGGCGGAGGCAATTTCGGCCTCGCGGGCCAAGCGGGCCTCGGGCGCGTTGGTCATGCCGATCAGATGCGCACCGATCTGGCGATGCAAGGCCGCTTCGGCACGGGTGGAAAACGCGGGACCGTTCATGCAAAGATAGGTGGCGCCGTCGTGAAGTTGGGTATTCACCAGCGGCTTGGCTGCGGTCAGCAGGGTCTGGCGCAGGTCTTCGCAATAGGGATCGGCGAAACCGACATGCGCCGCGATGCCCTTGCCAAAGAAGCTGTGTTTGGCAGCAGTGCCAGTGCGGTCGATCAGTTGGTCCGGCACCACGATGTCGCGCGGAGCCATCTCCTCACAAAGACTGCCCACCGCATTGACCGAAATCAGCCAGCGCACCCCCAACGAGCGCAGCGCCCAGAGATTGGCCCGGTGGTTGATCTCATGCGCCATCAAACGGTGGCCCACACCGTGGCGTGGCAGGAAGAACACGCGCCGCCCGCCAAGGATACCGCTGACAATGGCATCCGAAGGATCACCGAAGGGAGTCTGCAGGCGCTGGGACTCGATGGCCGTGAGACCGTCCATCTCGTAAAGTCCACTGCCGCCGATCACTCCGATGGCGGCTGCTGGCGACTGATCACTCATGCCCTCGATTATCAGTAGCCCTCGTCGTAACCCTGATCGTAATTCTGCCCGCCGCCATTTTTCTCAACGGGGCTCTGGAATTTGTAGCCCTTGTCACGGGCGTAATAACCACCCGCTGCACCGGCGCCGACCAGCAATGGCCAACAGGAGTTGAGACCGAGGGTCAGGAAAAGGAGTGCGAAAACGCGAAGGATCATGAATTTCATGGTGCAGATGGTAGGGGCAATACTTAGTCCGGATCTTTCATGATTCTCGTGGGCGAGGCGCAGGAATTCTCGATGTTGCCAAGGCCGACGCTGAAAACGCAGTCAGGGCTGAGTTGACACTCTGTCCAACTGCGTTTTCAAGGAGAACGCAGGCAACATCGTGAAGCACAAGCCGCAGACCGAGGTTTCATGAAATATTCGGGCTAGGAAGGCCTAATCATTTCTGGCCTTCAGTGCAACTCTAGAACGCACGGCTGAGGCAGTTGGAGGATGCATCACCAAAGCGCCAGGGCAAATCCACCGCCTTGGAAATCCCGATTCTGGGTCCCGAGACCGTCTCCACTGGCTCGGATTGCCAGAATCCCCTGCCCGACTGCCTAAGGAAGGGCTCGCCATGATGTTCGCCGTGGATGCCCAGGGCCTGGGTCAGTCGGCCCGGCCCCGCCGCCAGCATCGGATCCTTGAATTTGCTGCCACGGCGCTCGCGCATTTCCTCGATGCCTCCGACCGGCTCACCGGCCCGCAGCAGGACAAAGCCCGAGCGCTCCGGCCCCTTGACCAGAATATTGAACAGCCAGTGCACGCCATAGTTCAGATAGACGTAGGCATCTCCGGCGCGGTGACGCTCAATGAAATCCCGCGAACTTTGCCGCAGCCAGGTGTGACAGGCCTCGTCGCCCACTGCGTCATAGGCCTCCGTTTCCACGATCCGCATCTCGCAGCCGTCCCAACGGAAGTGGCAGCCCACCAATTCCCGCGCACAGCTCACCGGATCGCGCTGGAAGAAGGAACGGGTCAGGCGTTTCATGGACAAGGAAAGCCTAGGTGGTGTGAGCGGCTTGTCCAATGACTCATGACCCATGACGGCGGCGACAGCCGGCCCACACTCATCTCTTGCCCTTTCGCGCCCACTTCCCTAGCCTCCCGCCCCCCCCGCAAACCGAAGGGCCCAAGTCCAAACCCGTCTATCTCTACGACACCACCCTGCGTGACGGCACCCAGGGCGAAGGCTTCCAGCTGTCCGGCCTCGACAAGCTGCGCATTGCCCGCCGTCTGGACGACTTCGGCGTCGACTACATCGAGGGCGGCTGGCCGGGTTCCAACCCCAAGGACGTCGAGTTCTTCCAGGAGGCCAAAAAGCTCGAGCTCAAGCACGCCAAACTGGCGGCCTTCGGCTCGACCCGCCGCGCCGACACCAAGGTTGAGGAAGACGCCCAAGTCCGCCTGCTGCTGGAGGCGGAAACCCCGGTCGTCACCATCTTCGGCAAAAGCTGGGAAATGCAGGTCACCGAGGTCCTGCGCACCACCGTCGAGGAAAACCGTGCGATGATCGCCGACACCGTCGCCCACCTCGTCGGGAACGGCCGCGAAGTCATCTACGATGCCGAACACTTTTTCGACGGCTACAAGGATTCTCCCGAGCATGCCCTGCAGACCCTCGAGGCGGCTGCAGGCGCCGGCGCCGCATGCCTGGTTCTCTGCGATACCAATGGAGGCACTCTCCCCGCGGAGATCACCGAAATCTGCGAAACGGTTCGCGAGCGCATTCCGGACACCGCCCTCGGCATCCACACCCACAACGACTGTGAACTCGGTGTCGCCAACGCCGTCGCGGCCGTGCGCGGTGGAGCGGTTCACATTCAAGGCACCATCAACGGCTACGGGGAGCGCACCGGCAACTGCAACCTCACCTCAGTCATCCCCATCCTCCAACTCAAGATGGGACTCGAAGTGGTGCCCCATCTCGAGAAGCTGCGCGAGCTTTCCTACTTCGTCGACGACGTCTCCAACAACCCGCACTTCGCCCGCGCCCCCTTTGTCGGTCGCACCGCCTTTGCCCACAAGGGCGGCATGCACGTCAACGCGGTGAAGAAAAACTCGCGCAGCTACGAACACATCGAGCCCGCCAGCGTCGGCAACCGCCAGAACATCCTGGTCTCCGAACTCAGCGGCCAGGACAACATCCTGCTCAAGGCCGAGCAACTCGGCCTGCCACTCAAAAAGGGCTCCGCCGAAGCCAAGGCCGTCCTCAGGACCGTCAAGGAGCTCGAAAACCAGGGATACTCCTTTGAGGCCGCCGGCGGCTCACTGGAACTGCTCATCCTGCGCGAACTCGGCAAGCATTCGAAGAAGTTCGACCTCGACGAATACCACACCAGCTTCCGCCAGTACAGGGACGGCCATCAACCGGTCTGCGAGGCCACCGTCAAACTCAGCGTGAACGGCACCCGTGAGCTGACCGTTGCCGAGGGTCACGGTGTCGTGAACTCCCTCGACATCGCCCTGCGCAAGGCCCTCACCCCCTTCTACCCGGAAATCGAGGAAGTCTCGCTCGTCGACTACAAGGTGCGCATCATCGATGGCCACGATGCCACCGCCGCCCAGACCCGCGTACTGATTGTCAGTACCGACGGCAGCAAGACCTGGGGCACGGTTGGTGTTTCCGAAAACATCATTGAGGCCAGCTGGCTGGCACTGATCGATGGCATCGATCTGTTCCTGCAGCGCAAGGGCTAGCCCGGAAATTTCATGAAACCTCGGTCTGCGGCTTGTCCCTCCCGATGTTGCCTGCGTTCTCCTTGAAAACGCAGTTGGATAGAGTGTCAACTCAGCCCTGACTGCGTTTTCAGCGTTGGTCTTGGCAAGATCGAGAATTCCTGCGCCTCGCCCACGAGAATCATGAAATATCCGGGCTAAGCGCAGCAAGCGTCAGGACTGGACCTTTTCTTCCGACGACTCGGGCATGGCAGATCCCTGCGCCGCGTATCCGGGAGCCAGGGGACGTGGGGTGCGGACGTAACCCTGCCCGGTGATGATGCGCGCACCCTTCTGCCAGCTGATGTAGGACCACATCCAGTTGATGAAGACCGACAGGCGGTTGCGCATGCCCATGAGGAAGAGCAGGTGGATGGCCAGCCAGGCGATCCAGGCCAGAAAACCACGGATCTGCAAGCCGGCGAATTGGGCGATCGCACTGCTGCGGCCGATGGTCGCCATGCTGCCCTTGTCAAAGTAGTGGAAGGGCTTGCGCGGCTTGCCGACCTGTTCGGCAATCAATTGCTTTGCTGCGTGCTTGCCCATCTGCATGGCGGCAGGCGCCACGCCGGGTACCTGTTGTCCCTTGTCATCTTCTATGGAGGCAATGTCGCCAATCGCAAAGACCTCGGGATGCCCGGGAACCGAGAGGTCGTCTTCCACCTTGATGCGACCATCCCGCTCCAGCGGCAGGTCGCCCATGTTGCGGGTGACCCGATTCGCTTCCACGCCCGCGGCCCAGATGATGGCTTCCACCTCGAGGGATTCATCCCCCATTTCGACCAGGCCTTCATGAATGCCCGTCACCGGTTTGTTGAGGTGGACGCTAACCCCCATGTCCTCCAGGCGCTTCCGCGTGTATTCCGAGAGTTCCTCATCATACATCAGCATCAGACGGTCGGCCGCCTCCACCAGGTGGATGGTGGCGTGCGAGGGATCGATGCGGCGAAAGTCTTCCACCAGAACGCGGCGAGCGAGCTCCGCCATGGCACCTGCCATCTCCACACCAGTCGGCCCACCACCAATGACTGCAAAGTTGAGCAGGCGCTTGCGCTCCTCAGGGTCGGATTCCACTTCCGCCTTCTCGAAGGCGGTCAGGAACTTGAGACGAATGTCCGTTGCTTCGTTGAGCGTCTTCAAACCCATGGTGTGACGAGCCCACGAATCATTGCCAAAGAAACCGGTCTGAGCACCGAGACCGAGCAAGAGATAATCGTAATTCAAATCGTGGCCCTTCATGTTGACCCTCTTCTGCTTCGGATCAATGGACTCCACCTCGTCCATCAGCGTGGTCACATTGTCGTGACCGGAGAACAGGTGGCGCAGGGGCTGGGCAATGTCGGGCGCCGACAGGCCGGCCGTGGCCACCTGATAGAGCAGGGGCTGGAACAGGTGGTGGTTGCGGCGATCGACCAGCGTGATGTCGAAGTCATGCTTGGCGAGCTCCTTGATCGCCGTGATGCCGGCGAAACCGCCACCGAGAACGACCACATGGGGCCTTTTTTCCGGGCTCATGCGACAAACTAGGGCGGAGCCCACCCCCGTCAACTTGGAGTTATCAAGATTGGCCGCCAAAGCCGCGTATCCCTGGGGAAGCGCTGATGAAAGGCGCGGACTGGCGACTCGAGTCGTTTTGCCGCTTTGGCAAGGCGTGACAAAGGAGCGAAAACGCGCTCCACGCCGATGACAAACACAAGTGGAACAACCCGATCCACAACAAGGTATTCACGAACCTCTTTGAGGCGCGCCGCAAGCACCGACCCACCAGGTTTCACAAGGCAGCCGGCCAAGGTACCACCGGCCACAAGGCCTTGGATACCACCTCAAGGACTGATCCGAAGTAACACTTGGACTTTGTGGGCCTGTACCTGTTGAATCGCACGCATGTTTCGCTTCCTCCGCTTTCAGCTCCACGGCCTGCTCTGCATGGCATGCCTGGGCCTGATGTCTTGCGGGGACAGGAAGGAGGAGGACCGCACGAAGCCTCTTGAGGAGAAAGGCACCACACCGAGCGCATCCGGCCCCCAGCCCGTCATCCCGCCCGACGACGTGGTCCATGCCCAGTACGCGGGTTCGCAAAGCTGCAAGGAATGCCACGCTGAAGCCCACACCACTTGGGAACAATCCCACCATGGCATGGCCGAGCGCGATTACGTCGCCGAACTCGACGAGGAGGCCTTCAACCCGCCCCGCAAACTCGAGCACGGCGACCAGACCTCCGAAACCTTCCTCGATGCCGAGGGCTTGGCCAAGATCCTGACCCTCGGCAAGGACGGCAAGCGTCACGCCTACCGGGTCAAGCGCATCATCGGTCACGATCCGTTGCGCCAGTTCCTCATCCCCGCCCCCGGCGGCCGCCTGCAGACCTGCGACGTCAGCTGGGATCCGCATGAGAAGGAGCTTTTCGATGTCTACGGGGACGACATCCGCCTTCCCGGCGACTGGGGCTCCTGGACCGGCCAGGGCATGAACTGGAATTCGATGTGCGCTTCCTGCCACAATACCCGCCTGCGCAAGAACTACATCCCCAAGACCAACAGCTACAGGACGACCATGGCCGAGATGAGCGTCAGCTGCGAGTCCTGCCATGGCCCGATGAAGGAACATGTCGAATGGCAGCGAAATCCACCCAGGGGCTACGACCCGGAGAAGAAAAACATCACCGATCCCACGCTCAAGCCCCAGACTCGCGACCAGATGCTCGAAACCTGCGCCGCCTGTCATGCGCGCCGCGGCGAGATCACCGGTGACATGGTGCCCGGCGAGTCCTTCTTCGACCACTACAACCTGACGGTTACCGACGAGACCGACACCTTCCACATCGACGGCCAGGTTCGCGACGAAAACTACGTCACCTCCTCCTTCCTCTCCAGCAAGATGCACCACGCCGGCGTGCGCTGCGGCGACTGCCACGAACCGCACAGCAACAAGTTGCTGTTTGATGACAACACGCTCTGCATGCGCTGCCACAGCGCTCCCACCGCGGAATACCCGAAGGTTCCCGTGATCAACCCCACCGCCCACAGCTTCCACAAAGCGGGCAGCCCCGGCAACGACTGCAAGTCCTGCCACATGCCTCACAGCACTTACATGCAGCGGGATCCGCGCCGCGACCACGGCTTCACCATTCCCGACCCCTTGCTGACCAAGGAATTCGGCACCCCCAACGCCTGCAACCGCTGCCACGCCGACAAGGATGCCGATTGGGCACTGGAATGGACCAACAAGTGGTATGGCGAGCGCATGAACCGCGACACCCGCAAACGCGCCCTGCTCATCGGCAAGGCCCGCCGGGCGGAACCGGAAGCCTTGGATGGATTGATCGAGATGCTCAAGACCGAGCCCAATCCCACCTGGCAGGCCACCGCCTGTCACCTGCTCGAACTCTGGGTCCTGGATGAAAGGGCCGCCCAGGCCTTGGTCAGCGTCCTGGAGCACGAGAGTCCACTGGTTCGCGAGGCCTCCCTGCGTTCCCTCATCACCCAGACGCGACGCGGCAATCCGGACATCCGTGAGGCCATCCGCCCCCTGCTCGAGGACCCCAGCCGCTCGGTGCGTGTCGCTGCAGCCTGGGCCCTGGTGGAGGACCTCGACCTCAAGTCGAAGGCTGGACGCGAACTCCTTCACATGCTCAAACACAATTCCGACCAACCCCTTGGCCGCATGCAGCTCAGCCAGTTTGCGCTGCTTCGCGGCAAGACCGAGGAAGCCATCGAGCACATCAAGGTGGCCATCGAATGGGACCCCAACAGCGGCGCCTTCCATCACGACCTCGCCATCCTGCGCAGCATGAGCGGCGACGTCCCGGGCGCCATCACCGCTCTCGAACAAGCCGTGCGCCTGGAACCCGAACAGGCCGAATTCCACTACCGCCTGGGCCTGGCCTGGAGTGAGGCCGGCAATCTCCGCGAATGCGTGAAAGCCCTGAAGGCCTCGCTCAAGATCGACACGAGCAATGGCCGCGCCTGGTACAATCTCGGTCTGGCCTACAATGGCCTGGGCGAGCCCGAAAAGGCCATCCAGTCCCTGCTGCTTGCCGAGGAAACCAATCCCAACGACGCCACCATTCCCTACGCCCGGGCCACCATCCACGCCCGCCTCAATCAGCGCGAGAAGGCAATTGAAGCCGCAACCCGCGCGATCCAAATCCGCCAGGATTATCCCGAGGCCATCCGCCTGCTGCGTCAGTTGATGCGTTGATCCTACCCTGCACAAGCTCTCCAAAGCTCTTGCAAAATTGCCCCGTCAGGACTAATGATTAATCGGCGAAGCCTGATATGCCGTGGCCTAGCCGCCGGTCGGAGTTTCACGTCATGACGCCGATTGGCTCGCCTCATATGACGCTATCAACGATTACGATCATGGACATCTACGTAGGCAACCTGCCCTACTCCACGACCGAGGAAGAACTCGGCGATCTCTTTGCGGCCTTTGGCCCCGTCAAGCGCACGACCATCATCAAGGACCGCGAAACCGGCCGCTCCAAGGGCTTTGGCTTTGTCGTCTTGGAAGACGAAAGTCAGGTGGAAGGCGCCATCGAAGCCATCAACGGCAGCGAACTCGGTGGCCGCGTGCTCAAGGCCAATGCCTCTGAGCCCAAACCGCGCTTCCAGGAGGGCGGCGGTGGTGGCGGCAACCGCAGTAGCGCCTACAAGGGCGGTGACAAGACGGATGGCTACAAGGGCAAGGGCGGCCACAAGGGAAAAGGCAAACCCAAGGGCAAGGAACACCACAAGGACGACTACGGCGACGACGACTTCCGACCGCAACGCGGCGGCAAGCCCAAGGGCAAGCACCGCGAAAAACGCCGCCGCAATTACGAGGACGGCGACGACGATGGTTGGTAAACCCGCGTCACCCGGGGCGTGATCCCGGTGAAAATTTCCCAGGCAATGGTTCCCGCTTTTTGAGCCACTTCGACCACGGGAATGTTCGGTCCGAACAACTCCACCTCATCGCCCACTTTCACACCTTCAAGATCGGTCACATCAATCATGATCTGATCCATGGTGACGCGTCCCAATAGGGGGCAGCGGCGCCCCGAAAGCCATACTTCGGCATCCTGGCCGGACAGGTGGCGTGGATAACCATCTCCATAGCCAATGCCAACGGTGGCCACCCGGGTTGGCCGCTTGGTGATGAACTGACGCCCGTAGGACACGCCATGACCCGCTGGCAAGGTGCGGATCAAGGTCACTCGCGATTTCAACGACATCACCGTGGACAGTTCCCCTTGTCGATCCGGCAGGGGCGACACGCCGTAAATCATCAGTCCCGGCCGCGCCAGATTGCATGAGGGACTTTGGTAGCCCATCATCCCGGCACTATTGAGCAAATGCCGCCAGCGAAAAACTTTGACGCCACCCAATGATTCAATCACCTGTTCAAATCGATCGATCTGATTTTTCGTAAATGCTTCATCCTCATCGGCTGAGGGAAGATGGGAGCCCAAGCCCTCCAACTCCAAATGCTGCATTTTCCGCAGTTTCGGCATGGCTTCGATCAGGTCCTCAGGCAAGAAACCACCCCGCCCCATGCCTGTATCCAGCGCGATGTGAACCGGCAACTTCATCCCCGCGTCAGCCGCCAAACGCTCAAAATCCCGAGCCTCCTCCAGAGTGGACACACAGGCGGTCCAGCCCTGGGCGACGATTTCCTCGCGCTCCCCCTCCCAGGTCGGCCCCAGCAGGTAGATGGGCGTCTCAATGCCCGCGTTGCGGATGCGGCGGGCCTCCCCGACGTGGGCCACGCCCAAATAGGCCACCCCGGCCTCGGCGATGACTTCCGCCATGGCCTCCATGCCATGACCGTAAGCTCCCGCCTTGACCACCGCCATCAGCTCCGAACCACTCCACTCCTTGGCTAGGGCCAGATTGCGGCGCAAGGCATCGAGATTGATCTCGGCCCAGGCGCGGGGCTCGGAGACAGGAGGAGTGGACATGACCCCGTCATGGTAAGCCGCGCAGGAACACTGGCAAGCCCGGCGGCAAGTGACCGTAGCTGGAGCGTCTCGCTCCAGCCCATCAGACGGGCGCCCCGCTCCCCACCATCAACCCTCAGCTCACTTGCTGGCGGGCGGCCACCACGGGACCGGCTTGGTCTTCACCTTGTCGACGGCGAAGCGCGCCGAGTCATTGACGACCTCCTCCACGATGGACTCGGGCGCCATGTGGCCCATGTAGAACCCGTGACGCATCTGGCTGTAAATCCTGAACTGGTAACGCAGACCGGCTTCCCGCAACAGTGGCTGGAAAATCTCCAGATTCATGATGCGAAGATCGTGCTGGTCGCCGTGGAGAATCAATAGCGGGGCTTTGATGCGCTTCAGTTTGACGAGTGTCCGCTTCCGGTGGTCGTCAGTGAAGTGGGCCTGGGGATCGGCCATCATGGCCAGTCGCGCGCCATAGTCGCCGGTGGTGAGCATTCCGGTGAACAGCAAAGTGGCAGGCTCGCCGGCCACCACTGCGGCTGGACGGGCCCGGGCAGCCATGTCGAGGGCGATACTGCCGCCTCCGGAGCCACCATACAGCACCACGCTTCCTTCATCGATGGCCGGCAGCTTGGCCACGGCTTCCATGATGGCCAGACCGTCGAGAATGGGCCCCTCGTCCTGTGGATCCTGGTGATAGTCACGAAAGGTCGCCTGTACGACGGCCCAGCCACGCTGCAGGAAGCGGGTCATGACGGGATTTTTGAGCAAGCTCTCGCGTCGCTTGTCGGCTTCAAAGCTGCGCAGTCCCCCGTGGATGAAGATCACCACCGGAAAGGGCCCGTCTCCCGCTGGCAGCCGGTAACTGGCTTCGGCGCTTTCACCGTCCGATGTCCTTACGCGCAGGATCCGGACCGGGCTTTTCGACTCCGGGATCTGGATGGCAGGCACCAGCATCAACTCCCCCTGGCCGTCGCCACGGGTTCCCGTAGGATCCCTCTCGCGATCGGGCGGTTGCCCCTCTCCCTTGTGCTGATCCTGCAGCACCGCCTTGGCCTTCTGCAAGTATGCCTGATCCGCTGCATCGAGACCATCCCCCTGCATCTCGCGGCGGCGAAGCTGCATCACGCGGGCCGGGTCAAGTCCGGCAGCCTCAAAGATCGCAGGGTCGGGTCCACTTGGTGAGCCGGCCTGGGCGAATGCCGCGGGCAGGACATAGGTCGCAAGCAGCACCATCACCACTGACGCAAAAGTGAATTTCGACAGAACGGACATCTCGGCGTACCCGGAGGGGTGCTTGGTGCTTCATGCCTGGCAGCCATTTCATTTCGGCAAGCCCAGCCAATCCAGTACAGAGTGGGTTTTCAGTTTACCCCCATCAAGCGGAAAAACTCCGCAGCTGGAGCGTTTCGCTCACCATCAGCTCGCCCACACCAGGCGCAGGGCATCGAGTCGGATGCGACTCGAGTCGAGGGCCTGGATCAATTCGTCGGCATGATCCTGCAGGGCCTCCACCTCCTCCGGACTGACCTGGGGATTGCGATGGGCCAAGTCCTGCAGCCGCTGGATTTCGGCATTCAGGTGCTCGCTGGCAGCCTCCTTGGCTTCCTCGATGAGCTTGGACGACTGGATCCCGGCAGCTTCCTTGGCGGCATCGAGCATGGTGGGCATCAGCTTGGCTCGGAATACCTCCTGGCCGACCAGCTTGCGCGGATCGCCGGGCTCGAGATCGCGGCGTGACCACTGCGGCTTGTGCAGCTTGCCCTGATGATCGACGCAGATCCTGAGCAGAGTCGGCGGCAGGAAGCGGTCCGGCTGCAGGCGCGAGGGCGCCAGCGCTTCGAGCACGTAGCTGACTTCGAGCCAGATGGCCTTGCCACCACCGCGCCGCTTCCACACCGCAAAGCTGGCATTGCCCCGCTCGCTGGAGGCCAGCTGGTCGATGGCGCCTAGCAGCATGGGATGGTCGGCCGTCATGAAGCCCACATCCTCGCGGGCCAGGGCGTGCTCTCGGTCAAAGGTCACCGAAATGCCGTCCTGCGGCAGGTCGGCAAAGGCCTCGGAATGACGCTGGCCGCGACCGAGATGGAAGGTGCGCGGCGCGAGGTCCGAGACATCCAGTCCGAGATGGTCGAACAGCCTCAGCACAAAGCGCTCGAAGCGACGGTCTTCATCCGCATCGAGAATCTGGTCCACCAGTTCGGCGGCGCGCTCGGGCTTGGGCGAGCCCAACTCAAGCAGGCGGTCGTGGCCGTGGGCCAATTCGTCGGCGACATCCGCCGCAAGTTGGCGGCTGCGCTCCAGGAAAGCCTCGATGGCCTTGGAGTCGCTCTCATCGAGTTCGTCGAGTTCGGGCAACAAGGTGGTCGCAAGCGCGTTCGCACCCTTGAGCGGCTTGCGGAAGGCATCCAGGCCCTCGTGCAGCCAACGGGCCTGCAGTTCCGAGCGGCTGGCCACGCCATAGGGCACGTGGATGTGGATGGTGCCGATCTGGCCGATGCGGTCGAGCCGCCCGATGCGCTGTTCCAGCAATTCGGGGTTCCGGGGCAAACCGAAGAGCACGAGGTGGCGGGCAAACTGAAAGTTGCGCCCCTCACTGCCGATCTCCGAGCAGATCAGGATACGCGCACCTTCGGGATCGGCAAACCAGGCGGCGTTGCGGTCCCGCTGGAGCAGATTGAGATCCTCGTGGAAGAGCGCAGTGTCGACCTGCACATGCTCCAGCAGTCCCTCCTGGACCTGGATGGCCATTTCCGGCGAGCCGGTGATGAGCAGCACCTTTTCATCTTCGGGCTGCCCCTGCAGCCAGTCGGCCAGCCACTTGAGAGCCGATTCTCCCGGCTCGAGTGGATGCAAGTGGGCTTCGCGTTCGGGAAAACCGGCGAGTTGATCGCGGGTGTTGCGGAAGAGCACCCGCCCCGTGCCGAAGGAATCGATGAGTTCGCTAGCGAGGGCCTCGCGGGCTGATTCGTCTCCGCCTTTGAGCTGTTGACGGAGTGCTTCCGCGCTGGGCGAATCCCTGCAGGCCTCCTCGAGTCCCTCGGGCATCTTGCCCTCCAGCAGGCCATCGAGCGCGGCAGCCAACTTGACGTGGCCCTCGCATTCGCGGCGGTATTGCTCCAGGTCGTGATAGCGCTTGGGATCGAGCAGGCGCAGGCGGGCAAAGTGACCCTCCGGACCGAGTTGCTGCGGGGTGGCCGTCAGCAGGAGCAGAGAGGGAATGCGCGCGGCGAGCTGCTCGACCATGGCGTAGGCTTCGGAGGCTTTCTCAGGCGACCAGTCGAGGTGGTGGGCTTCGTCGACGATGAGCAGATCGAAGCCGGCCTCTTCAGCCTGATGGACACGCACCGCATCATGCGCGAGGAAGTCGGTGGAAGCCAGGACCCACTGAGAATCGAGAAAGGGATTGGCTGCGGGATCCCCATTTTCGATGGACTGGCAGCGGCCCTCGTCAAAGATGGCCACCGTCATGTTGAAGCGGCGCAGCAGCTCGACAAACCACTGATGAATGAGGGGCTCGGGCACCAGAATGAGGAAGCGATTGGCACGACCGGTGAGCAGCAGATGGTGCAAGATGAGGCAGGCCTCGATGGTTTTCCCCAGACCAACTTCATCGGCCAGCATCAGTCGGGGCTGTAGGCGGCCCGATGCCTCCAAGGCAATGGCCAATTGGTGCGGGATCAGTTCGATGCGCGCGCCCATGAAGCCGCGGGCCGCCGATTGGCGGATGCGACTGTTCCATTCCAGCGTCTTGAGCCGCAGGTCGTGATCGCGGGGCGGGTCGCAGATTCCGGCAAGCAGGCGCTTTTCCGGGCGCACGAAGTTGAGGCTGCTCGGCAGCTCCTCCTCAGAAAGGCTCCAGCCATCGCCATGATAGACCAGCAAGCCATCCTGTTCTTCCACCCGCTCAACCACTTTCCTTCCTTCCTCCCCCCCGTCCCAGTCATCGCCAACTTCGAGACGAACGCGCACCAGAGGCGCGCTGTCCATGGCGTAGATGCGCTTCTCGTCGGCGACATCGAAGTAGATTTCCACCCGGTCCCCTTCCACGTCGAGGACGTGGCCGAGGCCGAGCGCGGGTTCGGAACTGGAAATCCAGCGTTGTCCGGGTTTTGCGGTCATGGGTGCAGCGATGCGGGCGTTATAAAGGCGTCAGACCTGCGGTCGAGGGCGATCTGCCCACAGGCAGCCCCGAAAATCCGTTCAATTCATACTTGCGCCACCATCAAGAGACCCTAGTTTGGCCTCAGTGCATCCATTGAGGATGCCCTAACCAACAACACCAACACCGATACATATGAACCTCGTTAAAATTACTGTTACCGCTGCCGCACTCGCCCTGTTCGCCGCTTCCTGCTGCCCTCAACCCAAGCACGACTGCTGCAAGAAGTGCCAGACCGCTCCTGCCAAGTAAGAGCATCTGATTCATCTCACAAGAAGCCCGGCTCCTCTTCGAGGATCCGGGCTTTTTTGTGTCCGTCTTGAACGGGCAAGCCGGTGAACTCACTCCCCCTTCATCCAGAGGGAAGCGGTGACAAACCAGACGACCGTGCCAGCCAGAAGCAGGGCATTCATGGTCTCAGCCGCGATCGAGTCGACATAGAAAAGAATCGGCGGAACCACGATCAGCAGGAGAGAGACCCAGCTGAGGGGCTTGGAGAAGATGATGATGTTCTTTTTCATGAGGCTGGGGTGTTGGATTTGTTGCCGTGCATGAGCTTGGCGAAGATAATGTAGAGGATGCC
>JAWVYP010000033.1:0-15404 GCA_033722655.1 Akkermansiaceae bacterium
GCCGCCCTGGGTGACCAGAAGATCGGCACCACCAAGCGCGGCATCGGCCCCGCCTACGCTGACAAGATCAACCGCTGCGGCCTGCGCATGGCCGACCTCCTCGACCGCGACTTCGCCAGCAAAACTCTGGAGCGCCGGGTCGCCGAGGCCAACGAGGTCCTTGCCAAGTTCGAGCTCAAGACCTTCAAGGCAGCCGAAGTCATCGAGGAAATCTACACCGCCTTCGACCGGCTCAGGCCCCACCTCGCCAACACCATCGCCGAGGTCCACAAGGCCTGGAAGGACGGCAAAAACCTTCTCTTTGAAGGTGCGCAGGGCACCCTACTCGACATCGACTTCGGCACCTACCCCTTCGTCACCTCCTCAAACACCACCGCCGGTGGCTCCTGCACCGGATCCGGCCTGCCCCCGACCGCCATCGACGCGGTGATCGGCGTCTGCAAGGCCTACACCACCCGCGTCGGTGCCGGCCCCTTCCCCACCGGCGACGAGGAGCTCTCCGAATACCTCCACGGCCTCGGCCGCGAATTTGGTGCCACCACTGGCCGCCCCCGCGGCTGCGGCTGGCTCGACACCGTGCTGCTGCGCTTCGCCTGCATGGTCAACGGCGTGACCGGACTCGCGGTCACCAACGTCGACGGCCTCGACAAGTACGAGACCCTCAAGATCTGCACCGGCTACGACATCGACGGCACGATCCACGAACTGCCGCCCGCCGACCGCTCTTTCTGGGACCGTGCGGTGCCGGTGTATGAGGAAATCCCCGGCTGGCAGAGCGACACCACCGAGTGCACCAGCTACGATCAGCTTCCCGGGAACGCCAAGGCCTACCTCACCCGCCTCGGCGAGCTCTGCGGCGCCCCCATTGCCTTTGTGGGCGTGGGACCCGACCGCACCCAGACCTTGGTCGTCTAGGTCTGACCTCCTCTTGCCCCATGCCGGACTACCCCGAAATCCCGCGCCACATCGCCGTCATCATGGACGGCAACGGGCGTTGGGCCAACCAGCGTGGACTGCCCCGCCGTGAAGGCCACCGGGCCGGTGCGGAGTCCGTGCGCGAGGTCACCGAGGCCTGCATTGAGCTGGGGGTCAAATACCTCACGCTTTACGCCTTCTCCTCGGAAAACTGGAGCCGGCCCAGCGACGAGGTCGAGGCCCTGATGGCCCTGCTCAACCGCTTCCTCACCGAAAAGCAGAAGGAACTCTCCCAGCAGAACATCCGCCTGCAGGCCATCGGCCAGTTGGAGCGCCTGCCGGAAAAGACCCGCCAGCTGCTCGAGGAAATCATCGAGGAAACCCGGGACAACGACGCGATGACCCTGGTGCTGGCCCTCTCCTACGGTGCGCGCGAGGAAATCGTCTCGGCCACCCGCTCCATCGCCACAAGGGTGAAGGAGGGTTCACTCGATGTCGACGCCATCGACTGCCAGCTCTTCGCCGACCACCTGTGGACCCGAGATATCCCCGACCCGGACCTGCTCATCCGCAGCTCAGGCGAGATGCGCGTCTCCAATTTCCTGCTGTGGCAGATCAGCTACGCGGAAATGGTGATCGTGAAGAAATTCTGGCCGGACTTCCGCAAGGGCGACCTCACCGAGGCCGTGAAGGAATACCAGCGCAGGCACCGCCGCTTTGGCGCGCTCTGAAGCTACTTGCGCGGCACCTGGACCAGGCGCGAGAAGTGGTAGCTGTTCTTCTTCAGCCAATCCGGACTTTCCGAGAGCTCCGGATTTTCGCGCAGCTGGACGATGGCCGAGTCGGTGAGCACCGTCAGCGACACCTCCACCGCCGTCAGCACACCGGTCGCCAGAGCTGCGTCTGGCACGGCGCCGATGGTGTCCTGGGCCTGGATGGAATCGTGGTGCACGCGGAAAACTTCCATGCCGTCGTTGCCGGGGCTGACACTGACGAGTTGGGTCTGGACAGAACCATCCACTTCCATGATATCGACATGGAAGACCATGGTGAACTGGAAGACGTTCTCGCAGACAAAATTTCGGTCCTGATCCATGTCGTCGTCGAAGCCTCCGAAAGCGGTCGTGGGGTTGCCGTTTACGAACAGGGAATCCAGTGATCTGGCGGGGTCGGTCTTGTCGGTTTGGCCGAGCAGGTTCTCGAAGGTGATGTCGGGGTTCGCGAGGTGGCGGTTGAGAACGAAGGTCTCGAATTGCTGGCTGCCCACCGAAACGGGATCCTTCCAATCCAGTTGGTAGCCGACACAGGAAATATCACCGCCCATGTCGACGTTATTGATGCCAATCTGACCCTCGTAGCGATCGGTCGCGGCAGTGAAGAAGACCAGGCGCGCGGCATTGGTGCTGCGTCCCTCGTCGCCCTCGGGGGGCGTCAGGATGGCGGAAAGCCACTCTTGGGGACGGTCGCTGCGCACCACCAAACTCTCAAGGTCCTTGCTGAGCACGTTGATCATGGCCTCGGCCTGGCGGGCCGCGCGCAGTTCATTGCGGCTGCGGGTCCAGGTATCAACGGCAGATCCCGTGATGGTGACCAATACGCCGACGATGATGGCGGTGATGGTCATCGCCACCATCAATTCGATGATGGTGAAGCCCTTGCGGCTGGCGCCTTTGGAATTGGATTTCATGGAAACTTGGAAGCGATGGGTTAGCGGCGCACGGCCAGGTTGCGCGAGAAGGCGGGGCGGGTGGCGTTGGCGAAGACGTTGGAAAACTGGGAGTCGAAGAAGGCCTCACCACGGGCAGGCAGGGTGTAGAAATCGGCCACGAAGGCGATGACCGCGTGCTCATAATTGTCGGGATCGGCCACGGCCGTGTCGGGAGCGGAAGCATTGGCCAGCTGACCCGGCGTGGCCGGCTCGAGTTGTCCCGTATCCGAGAGGATGAGCTGGGTGCACTTGACCATGTAGACCTGGCCTTCGATGGCGGGAAGGTCGTTGAGGAATTCGGGATCCCCCTTGCGCCGCATCATGTTGCGCACGACGAAGTCTTCACCGGCGATCAGGTTGTCGGCGTTGGCCACCGGATCCGGGGTGCCATCCGTACGGTTCGAGGAGGTCAGGCTGGCGCGGTACTTGTAGACCAGCAGGGCATCGTCCGCATTGGCACCGCTGGAGTCCCGGATGTAGGCATAGGCCTTGTTGAAGCCGGTGCCGAATTCGGTGGACTGTGCCAAACCGCGCAGGCTGACGAGCTCCTGCTCGAGGGTGTTGACGAGGCGGGCCGCCGCCTTGCTGTTGATCGATTCCTTGATGCCGGCAGCAGCCGGGGCAAAGACCACCAGGAAGCCGGAGAGGAGAACGGCGACCACGGCAATCGCGATCACGGTCTCCATCAGGCTGAAGCCGCGCTTGGGTTTTGGGTTGGAAGCATTCATGTGGAAGTCACGGGAAGAAGGTCAGGAGGATGGATCAAAAGGCATCTCCCGGGGACGGGACCGTTTCGGTGATCTGGTTGACGCTGCGGAAGACCGAAGTTCCGCCATTGCGCCAGACCACAAAACCGCCGAAGTCGCGCTTGGCCTTGCCGGTCACCCGCGGCGGTTCCTCATCCGCGGAGACATTGGTGGGTCGCACGCCGGCACCGATCACGAAACTCGTGCCCGGGTTCTGGGCAACGCCCTCGCTGTTGAACTGGTAGATGAAGTAATCTCCGACGTAGTTGGGTTTGACCGTGCCTTCCGGGAGAGTGACGATGGGAACCCCTTCGCCGCCGGCCTGATGGTCCCTGCGGCTGAGTTCCTCGCTGAAGAACACCCGCTCGGGAAAGACTGCACCGCGGCTGGAGAGCACCCAGGTGATGTTGTCGTCATCGGGCTCGGCGGTCGGCTCGCCAGTCACCGGGTCGACTTCCTCGTAGGCAACCACCATGCGGCGCAGGTCGTCTTGGGGATTGTTGTCGAGGCTCTTGGCCACCAGCACGCAGGAGCGGATGCTGCGCGACTTGGCCGTCGCCCGGGCTTCGTCAAAGATGGCTTCCGCATTGGACACCGCACTGGTCACTCCCTTGCCGCCAAGGTTGTTGATGCCGACGGCCGCTGCAGTCATCAGGACGGAAATGACCGCGATCACCACCAGGAGTTCGATGAGGGAGAAGGCGCGGTGAGTCCTGAACGAGGTCCGAGCCATGAATTTCGTTGGGAATTGCATGATTACAGCGATCCTTTCGCTTCTCACAATTTGCGCGTTTCGGCAAATCATCGCAAGAGAAAATGTCCATACATGGCAATTACAGCATCAAATCCCCCGTGAATCCGGCACTGAGCCACGATTTGGCGGGTAATGGCCGCCATGGATTCCGGTCATCCACTGCCATGCCGAGGAGACCATGTCGCGGACATCCTTGCGGCTCGCCTCCCAGCCCAGGACCTCCTTGGCGTGGGTGGGATCGGCCACCAATTCATCGGGGTCGCCGGCCCGTCTCGGACCATATTCGATGGGCACTTGCTTGCCGGTGACTTCCTCGGCCGCGGCGATGATTTCCTTGACCGAAACTCCAACGCCGGTGCCCAGATTGCAGCGCACCGACTCGCCGCCACTGGCGAGATGGTCGAGTGCGCGGGCATGGGCATCCGCCAGGTCTTCCACGTGGATGTAGTCGCGGATGCAGGTGCCGTCCGGGGTGTGGTAGTCGGTGCCAAAAATCTCGATCTTCTCGATTTCGCCGGTGAGAGCCATCAGCACCCGCGGGATGAGATGGGTTTCGGGATTGTGGTCCTCACCGATCCTGCCATCCGGCGAGCAACCGCTGGCATTGAAATAGCGCAGGCAGGCACTCCTGAGGCCCCATGCCTGTTCGCAGTCGCGCAGGATCCACTCCACCATGAGCTTGCTGCGGCCGTAGGGATTGATCGGTTCCTGCGGATTGGCTTCGGTGATGGGTAGGGACTCGGGCACCCCGTAGGTGGCGCAGGTCGAGGAAAAGACGAAGACCCTGCAATCGAAGTCCTGCATGACCTGCAGCAGCTTGATCGGCTCGGCCGTGTTGTTCTGGTAGTATTTGAGCGGATCGGTCATCGACTCCCCGACGTAGGCGTAGGCGGCAAAGTGGACCACGGCCTTGAAGTGGTGCTTCTCGAAGAGCGAGCGCACCAGCGACTGGTCACCGACATCGCCGACCACCAGCTCCACGTCCTTATCGACAATAGCCTGCTCGTGGCCGAAGACCAGGTTGTCGAGCACCACCACCTTGCGGCCCTGGCCAGCCAGCAGGCGCACCGTGTGCGAACCGATGTAGCCGGCTCCGCCAGTGACGAGAATGGGGGCTTGGGAATCGCTCATGGGAGAAGACATCCATTCGAGCAGTCCCGCGCAACCAGCTCCATCCAAAAAAGCCCGAATCCGCGATTGAATAGAATTGGGGAACTCGGCGTCTCAGTTCCATGACTGCGCGAATCCCACTCCTTCTCGGCGCCCTGGCTGCCGCCGTCCTCCTCAGCTCCTGCACCTACGAACCCTACCGCTACGGGTCGCGCAGCTATTCGAGTTCTTCCCTTGCCTATCGCAGCAGCGGCGCTCCCTCGACTTCGGTCTTCATCAGCACCGGCAACAGCCGCTGGGGTTACGACCCCCATTGCCGCAGCTACTACGACTACAAGCTCAACTGCTACTACGATCCCTACCTTCGCGGCTACTACCCGCGTGGCTACCGCCCGCCCGTCATTGTTGGCGTGCCGCACCCCCACGGTTGGCACCGCGGCAGAAAGCACTGCCCACCACCCTCCCATGTCCGCGACCACAGGATCAGGGACTACCGCAAACGCCACCACCACTACGCCAATCTCAACCATTCTTGGGCGCGTTCTCTGGGACAGCATCGACATTCGGATCGTCACCGAGCCGAGCACAAGCGCTCATACCGGAACCCGAACACTTACAGCTCCGGATCTCATCGCCTCGACCCCATGGCCCCTAGGTCCATGAACAGCAACTGGAATCGCTCGGACCACCATGCCAATCGGAGTCATGCAAGCTCTTCGAGCCGCCACTCACCGGCTCGTCATTCCAACGACCACGCCCGCTTCCATCCGCGCAATTCCAACATACCGAACCACTCGCGCCAGGATTCCACCGCCCCTGCCAACCGAAGCAATTCACACCAGCGTTCGAATGCAGCCGACGCAGCACGAATGAATCAGGCCAGCGCCAACGCCCGTCGTGCTCCGGCTGCCCCGGTGCCCAGGTCAAACCGGCGTCCCGACCATGCCAGGGGGCCCAATTCACGCTAGACCCGATCGTTCATGATTCTCGTGGGCGAGGCGCAGGAATTCTCGATCTTGCCAAGACCGACGCTGAAAACGCGGTTCGGGCTAGCCCTCACGCTTCGCCCGATCGCGCTGCAGGCGGTCCAGACTGACCCGCTGGCGCATCACCCATCGCGCGATCATCCACCCTGCAAGGGCTCCACCGAGGTGGCAGGAGTGACTGGTTCGAAAGACCTGCTCCAGGCCGGCTTTCGCCAGGGCCTCGCCCAGCTGGGAAAACCCCGGGATTCCCTTGTCGGGATGAATCATCAAGAGGATGGCGGAGGCCACGATCAAGCCACGACCGAGGTTCTTGGCCGAAACCGGAAAGGGCATCAGCCAACGGCTTTCCGGGGAGAGGGTCATCAGGCAGAGCAGAACGGCGAAGGCCGCTCCGGATCCACCCACCAAGAGGCTCTGGCTCCATGCCAGGTGCATCAGTCCGCCCGCCAACACGCCGGCCGCCAGAATGCCCGCCAGCCTGCGCCAGCCGAGGATCCACTCGAGATGGGTCGCCGCACCGAGCAGGAGCAGGGCATTCATCGCGAGATGGATGCCGTTGCCATGGACCAGCGCATGCGTGAAAAGCTGCCATGGCTGGAATTCGAGACGGCTCAGACCAAAGCACTGGTAAAACATCCTGGTGTCTTCGATGGCCAAAGATTTGAACCCCTCCACCGCAACCCAAAAGAGGATCACTCCAAGGGTCAATCGCGCAAGGGCGACAAGTTTCAATCCCTGCCCCAGCTGCCGGGCAGACTTCATCACTCAACCACCTGGGCACGCGGCTCGCGGCGGATCGTATCCTTGGCACCGGCACTGGTGACGAAGGGCCCGCCTTCGAGAGGTGCTGTGCCACTGAAGGCCACGTCGGGCATTTCGGAGGGGCGTCCTGCCAGCGGGAAGTCCTTGCGCAGCGGGTAGAAGGGATAGCCCTCCCACATCAGGATGCGCTTGAGATTGGGGTGATTCGAGAAGGGAATGCCCATCATGTCGTAGACCTCGCGCTCGTGCCAGTCGGCACCGGCCCAGACGTCGGTCACGCTGGGAACTTCTTCTTCCTCGGAGACCTGCGACTTGATGCGCAAGTGCTTCTTGTCGTCGAGGGTGGCGATCTCGTAAACCATCTCGAAGCGCGGATCGTCACCGAAGTGGTCGAGGCTTGAGATATCGAGCAGAAAGACATAGTCAAGCTCGGCCTTGCACTTGGCGAGCAGGTCGTGCAGACCGTCAAGTTTCACCTGCAGGGTGTGCTCGTCGCGGAACTCGGAGCTGCCGATGATGGTGTCACCGAACTGCTGCTTGAGGGTCTCGATATCTTGGGCGGCGGACATGAAATTCGATGGGAGGAGGGGTTGGGAATCAGGAAACGTGGTCGGCCATGGCGGCCTTCTGGTCCTTGGTCGCTTCTTCCTTCTCGATTTTTTCCTGTACTTTCATCAGCCCCTGAATGAGAGCTTCGGGGCGCGGCGGGCAACCGGAGATGTAGACGTCGACCGGGATGAGTTGGTCGATGCCCTGCAACACCGCGTAGCTGCGATACATGCCACCGCTGGAGGCACAGGCGCCCATGGCGATGCACCACTTGGGCTCGGGCATCTGGTCCCAGATGCGTTTGACGGCGAGCGCCATCTTGTAGGTCACCGTGCCCGAGACAATGAGCACGTCCGCCTGACGCGGGGAAAAGCGCATCACCTCCATGCCGAAGCGCGAAAGGTCGAAGCGCGAACAGGCCGAGGCCATCATTTCGATCGCACAGCAGGCCAGGCCCATGGGCATCGGCCACATCGAGTTCTTGCGCATCCAGTTGATGGCAGCGTCGACGCGGGTGATGATCACATTGCCCTCGATCTTGGAATCGTAGGCGGTGTGAAGGGTGCTGGAGGAGGTTTCGTCAGCCATGGGGGAAATGGACTAGGGAAGCTTGGAACTCCCGTTGCGTGCGACTCTTGCCCCGGATCCCCCAGCTCTCAAGCCGATATTGGGAAAAATGGCCGCTCCCGGGCCCGGGTCGATTGGCTCACGGCTTGAGCGAGCCTCTGTGAAGTCGTATATTCTACCATGCGCCATTGGATCCAATACTTGGTCCTGGGAATCGCCCTCGGACTCCAGGCCCTGCAGGCGAGTCCGGAAAGGGACCTTCAAGCGCTGAAACCCCACGAACTCGAGGCTCGCTTTGCCCACCATGCCCGACTCCAGGACGAAAACGCCTGCCTGGCCATTCTCGAGCGCTTCGATGCACTGACCACCGAGGCCCTCAAGGGTCTCCTGAATGTGGATGAAAAGGCCCGCAAGCTCGACATCACTGGCTACCTCGCCGAGGAGATGATGAGCGCCTATCTCGCCAGCGATCTCGACTCCGCCACCGTGCAGGATCGTCTCGAGGAACTCACGCGCTGTTACCCTCGCAGGGAATAGCCCTGCGGGCGGTCGAAGGTCCAAGGTCGAAAGTCATTATGGAGCCGCTGGCGCAGCTGTTCGGAGTCCGCTATCGCGGCAAGAGAAGAGGCGCTTACGGAATCATCCAATCGCTCCAGCGATTCTGGACCGACCTTAAGACTTGCGACCTTCGACAGGATGCGCAGCATCCCCCCGTGGCCCATCCGGACGCCAAAGCGCCCGGCGTAGATCGTGTTCACAAGCTCATCCGCCGGGCCGTCGATCATCCCGACTTCGCGACACGTCTGGCCAAGATGGCTTCCGGCGCGGATGAACTCGTCCTGGAACACGCCTGTGAGCCCTCTCACGCATTTTACTGCGCGGCCATTTGCCTCGCCGCTCGTGAGCAAAAACGGGGTAAGGTCTGGCTGCTGAGCGAACTGCCACGCCACCGCGAGCGCCTCGCCGCCGAGTTGGAACTGTGGGGCATCACCGCGCATGTGATGCCCGATGCCCCGACCGAGACGAGCGAAGGCACCATCGCCGATCCCGAATCCGCCGCCGATTGGTTTGCCGTGCTCGAGGCTCTTGCCCGCGATGCGCAGGCCGTGGTGCTCTGCGATCCCGAGGCCTTCGATCAGGCCGCGCCCGACCCCAAGGCCCTGCGCGCCAGTCGCCGCAGCCTGGAACCCGGCATGGAACTCGACCCCGAGCAACTCGCCATTTCACTCAGCGAGCACGCCTACCAGCGCGTGCCCACCGTCGCCCAGCGCGGCGAGTTTGCGGTGCGCGGCGGCATCATCGACCTCTTCACCTGGCAGGGATCGCGACCTCTGCGCCTGGAATTCTTCGACACCGAAGTCGAATCCATCCGCGAATTCGATCCCGACTCCCAGACCTCGACCCGCCGCCTCGCCCAGACCGATCTCCTACTCGAGGAACCCGAAGCCGCCGCCACCCTGGAAAGCTATCGCCACGAGAATGATGTCGTGGTCGCCATCGAGGACGACACCTTTGAGCCCGCCGATGCCCGCCTGCTGACCGGTTCCCTCCCCGGCGAAGAGGAGGACTTCACCCTCGCCAGCCACGAGCACCCGGTGGGCCGCTTTGAGGCCGGCGACTTCGTGCTTGAGGAGAAGCGCCGCGAACAGTTCCTGCAACAGCTTGATGAATGGCGCGGCGAAGGTTGGACCATCGGCATGGTCTTCTCCAACCGCGGCGAGGAGGAGCGCTTCGCCGAACTTGCGGGCAAGCCACTGCCGGAACTCGGCCTCACCCCCCTGCGCGGCGAGCTGATGGCCGGCTACACCATTCCCGATCTCAAGCTGGCCATGCTCTCATCGCAAGAGCTCTTCGGCCGCTATCGCAATCCGGGTGCTTCACCCCGGCGCTCGGCGGCGGAACAGGCGCGTGCGGCACGAGTGCGCGCCAATGTCGAGGAAATGGAAGAGGGCGATCTGGTCGTCCACTACGAATACGGCCTCGCCCGTTTCTGCGGGGTGCATCCGGGCGAGGACGGCGACGAGTTGCAACTCGAATACCGAGACGGAGCCATGCTCGGCGTGCCCATCGAGCAGGCCCATCTGGTCGGCAAGTATGTCGGCCTCGGCGGCCGCAAGCCACAGCTCAGCAAGCTCGGCAGCGTGGCCTGGAAGAACGCCCGCAAGTCGGCCGAGAAGTCCATCCTCGACTACGCCGCACAACTCCTGCGCGTCCAGGCCGAGCGCGAGCACGAGCCCGGCTACGCCCACCCACCCGACAGCCAGTGGATGTGGGAGTTTGAGCGCTCTTTCCACTACACCGAGACCACCGACCAGCGCCGTGCCATCGAGGAAACCAAGCACGACCTCGAGCAGGAGCAACCCATGGACCGCCTCATCTGCGGCGACGTCGGCTTCGGCAAGACCGAGGTCGCCATTCGCGCCGCCTTCAAGGCCGTCAGCGGTGGCAAGCAGGTCGCCATTCTTGTGCCCACCACTGTGCTTGCCGAACAGCATTGGCGCACCCTGCGCGAGCGGATGAGCGACTACCCCTTCCACATTCGGCTGCTCAACCGCTTTCGCAGCCGCGGCGAAATCCGCGAGACCATCGAAGGACTCGCCGACGGCTCGGTGGACATTGTCATCGGCACGCATCGCCTGATTTCGGGCGACGTCGCCTTCAAGAACCTCGGCCTGGTGGTGATCGACGAGGAGCAGCGCTTTGGCGTCGCCCACAAGGAGAAGTTCAAGCAGCTCTTCCGCCAGATTGACGTGCTCACCCTCTCGGCCACGCCAATTCCGCGCACCCTCTACATGGCGTTGATGGGTGCGCGCGACATGTCGACCATCGAGACTCCCCCACCCAACCGGGTGCCGGTCTCGACCACCATTTGTGCCTATGATGAGCGCATCATCCGCGAGGCCATCCGCAAGGAGATGAAGCGCGGCGGCCAGGTCTTCTTCCTTCACAACCGGGTCAAGAGTATCGAGATGATGGCCGGCAAGCTGCGCGACCTGGTGCCCGAAGCGCGCATCGTCGTGGGCCACGGCCAGATGGACAAATCCGAGCTGGAAGTCGTCATGCACCACTTCGTCGAGGGCAAGGCGGACGTCCTGCTGGCCACCACCATCATCGAGACCGGCATCGACATTCCCAATGCCAATACCATCCTGATTGATCGCGCCGACCGCTTCGGCCTCGCCGACCTCTATCAGTTGCGCGGGCGGGTCGGACGTGCCGGGCAGAAAGCTCATGCCTACCTCCTACTACCCCGCGACATGATGACCCGGGGCGATGCGCGCAAACGCATTCACGCCATCAAGCAGTACACCGCTCTTGGCAGTGGCTTCAAAATTGCGATGCGCGACTTGGAGATCCGGGGTGCGGGCAATCTGCTGGGCACCAAGCAATCCGGCCACATCGCCCAGATCGGCTTCGAGCTCTACTGCCAACTGCTGCGCCAATCGGTCGAGCGACTCAAGGGTGGCGCCAAGGCCAGCCTGCGCGAATGCACCTTCAAGGCCGACTTCCTCGCCGCCACCGAAACCGCCTGGCTCAAGCGCGTCGACGAGGACGATGTCTTGCCTGCCTACCTGCCAAGCTCCTGGCTGGAGGAAACCTCGCTGCGCATCGCCGCCTACAAGGAGTGGTCCGAGGCGCGCAACCTCAAGGCCGTCGAGGCGCTCGCCAAGACTTGGCGCGATCGCTTCGGCCGCCTGCCCGACCCAGTGGAAAACTTGCTAACCATTTCACGCATCAAGGCCATGGCCGCCAGCCGCGGCATCGATGAGGTCGAAATCATCCAGCAGCGTTTGATGCTGCATCGCGGTGGGGATTACATCCTGATGGAGGGCCGCCGCTTCCCCAAGCTCAAGGCGATCAAGCCGGCGGCCAAGCTGGATGAGACGCTGGCGATGTTGAGGGAGATGTGAGCACCATTTCGCGATGGCAGGGACGGCTCTCCGGAGAGCCGTCCCTACCATCGCACAAGGCCGATCACCGCCAACGGCTGGTTGCTTGCCATTCGCCGCCCCACCCCACAGGATGCCGCCCATCCCCATGCCCGACACCTCCCCCGCTCCCGTAGACCCCAAGATGGGTTGGATCCGCCGCCTGCTGCGCCGGACCTACAACTGGACCATCTCCTGGGCGGACAAACCGGGCGGCACTTGGGCGCTGTTCTTCATTGCCTTCGCCGAGTCCTCCTTCTTTCCCATCCCGCCCGACGTATTGCTGATGGCCTTGGTCTTCGGCGCGCGAAAGAAGTGGGCGAAGTATGCCCTGGTCTGCACCGCGGGCTCCGTGCTCGGCGGCGTCTTTGGTTGGTGGATTGGTTGGAGCTTGGCCGAAACCGTGGCCAAGCCCATGCTCGATTTCTTTGACTCCGGTGGCAGTGTGCGCGCCAGCATCGAGACTTGGGTCGGCCAATGGGGCTTCTGGGGCATCCTCCTCGCCGCCATCACCCCCATCCCCTATAAAGTCTTCACCGTGGCCTCGGGCGTCTTCCACTACAGCCTGCCGCTACTCATCGTCGCCTCCATCATCGGCCGCGGCTTCCGCTTCTACATGGTGGCTCTGGTCATCCGCGTCTTCGGCCCCAGAATCCGCCCCCACCTCGAGCGCAACCTGGAATGGTGGTCGGTGGTTCTGGGCTTGCTGCTCATCATCGGTGTCCTCGCCGTGAAGTTGATGGGAAGTCATTGAGCTCAGGAAGAGCCCTCAAAAAAATTGACCGTGATTTGTGGGTGGTGAGCCTTCAGGTAATCGCGCAAATTCGCTCCATATCCGACAAGTCGGGTTTGCTGTTGGGTTCCATCCGCCATCACGAGGGTCACTTTGCCTGACCCATCCTGAATCCCGATCGTGTCCACGTCACAGAGCTTGATCTTGCCTGAGGATTTCGGCCAGCGCGGAGAACTCCAAGTCAACACACCATCCTCGATGGTCATGCTCCAAACCTCATTCTTCACATAGGCGTAGACACCGCTACACGACAAAAAGGCGAACAAAATCCCAAGCGTCGTAAAAAGCGGATCGCGCGCACTGATGAAAGCCACCGCCATAATGATGACAAGGATGGTGACACAGACCGAAAATACGCTTCGCCCCTTTTGCTCGGCATGGAAAGGCGGCTTCGCATCATTCACGATTTGATGCTAATCGGCAGGAGGCACCAAGCACAAGGCACAAGGCACAAGGCACGGCCGCGTAGCGGCCACAATGTGACAATTCCGTCATCCGCAAGCGCTCGTCAGCGAGTCAAGACTGCCTAGCATTTGCCCCACCACCCCCCATGGAGCTTTTTCTGATTGATGCCATCGGCCCTTTTTTTCGTGGCTACCGGCGCAAGCGCATCAACTGGTCCAAGATCGTCTTCACCCATCTCGACGATCTCGGCGAGGAAGACTGGGCGGCCATTCGCGAGGACCTGCGCCATTTCGCCAAGCAAGTGGTCGCGCAGGGCTACAACGCGGTCAGCCTCGATGACCTCGCCCACCTCACCCATCACCCACTGCATGAGCCATCCATCCGCGATCGCATTGAGGGCTTTCGCAAACACTTCAGCGAATTCTTCAACCTGCTGCAGGAGGAGTTCGGCCTTCGCATTTACCTCACCAGTGACGTCCTGCCACTGACACCCGCCATTGAGGAGGCCATTGGTGATGATCCGGAGGCATTGGGAGCCTACTACCGCGATCTGGTCTGCCGCTGCTTGGACGACTTTCCGCAACTCTCCGGGCTGATCCTGCGCATCGGCGAGAGCGATGGCACCGACGTCAAAGACCCGATCCGCACCCGCCTCCATCTGCGCGACCCCCATGCCACCAACCGCATGCTCAAGCAGCTGCTTCCCGAATTCGAGAGGCGCAAGATGGATTTGATCTTCCGGACCTGGACCGTGGGCGCCCATCCCATTGGCGATCTGATGTGGCACCGCGGCACCCTCAGGCGCACGCTGGAAGGCATCGATTCGGAGCGCTTCATCGTTTCCATGAAGCACGGTGAGAGCGATTTCTTCCGCTACCTTCCCCTCAACAAGGCGCTGTTTCGCACCCCACAGCGCAAGCTCATCGAATTTCAGGCTCGCCGCGAATACGAAGGCGCGGGCCAATACCCCTCCTTCACCGGCTGGGATTGCGAACGTTATGCAAAGGAGCTGCAGGGCGTGAAGAATCTCGCGGGCGTCTCGGTCTGGTGCCAGACCGGCGGCTGGCATCGCTTCTCCCGTCGCGCCTTTCTTGAGAAGGATGGCCGCGACATCTGGATCCGCTTCAACACCGCCAGCGTGATCTCAGTCTTCAAACATCGGGAGGCTCCCGAGCGCGCAGTTGAGCGCCTCGCGGGCAAGGAGGCCGTGGAACTGCTCAAGCTCTCGGAAACCCTGATTCGTGATCTCCTCTACATTCCGGACTTCGCCAACCAGAAGCTCTTCTTCCGCCGGGTGCGCATCCCACCCATCCTTCACGTCTATTGGGATGCCCTCTTCATCAACCACGGCGCGCGCAAGTTGATGCGCCTCTTTGTTCTCGATCGCTCCCTGGCATTGATCACCGGGGAAGACGCCGAAAAACTCTTCCCGCGCATGCTCGAACTTGCCGGGGAGGCCGGCCTGCCCATTGAGGACATCGAGCACATGCGCGACTTCTTCCACCTGCTGGTGCTCGCCCGGCGCTACTACTTCCTGCCCTACCGCGAGGAAATCACCGAGGCCATTGAAAGCGCCAAGAAGGCCTACAAGAAACGTTGGCCGAGCGCGATGCGCTACCGGATCAAAACTTCCTATGAACGCGTGGCGATCAAGCGCCGCACCCTGGGTCTGGTCTCGCGCATCCTGCTCCGCCGCCAACGTGGTTACCGCATGGTCGACCGCGTCCTGCTGCTCTACCTCACCGGCCTTGCCTATCGGCTGCTCAACCGACGCGATCCGGCCAAGATGCCGAAGTTCTTGCGCAAGTCCGCGATGGGGGTGGATGTGTTGTTTAAGTGAGGCGCTGCGCGCCTCGTTCCTAGTTCTTAGTTCTTAGTTCTTAGTTCCTAGTTCTTCGTTTTTCCTCGGCAGAGCATGACGATCACGGCCGACAACAGCGAGAGCGCCGCAGCGGAACCGATCACGATCAGCGAACGCGCCAACATCATGCCTTCATCAACCTGCGTGTCGTAATCGACACCCCGCCGGGCTGCGTGATTCTGATAGACCGTGAGAAAGAACATGGAAATTCGGAATGAGAACAAAACCAGAAAGCCCATTGGAAAGATGAGATAAGCCATCGGATGGCGGCACAAAGGCTTGCCATAGAACTCCGTGACAATCGCGCCAACCCACAGAA
>JAWVYP010000034.1:0-15169 GCA_033722655.1 Akkermansiaceae bacterium
AGCACCGCCGGGAGTGCCTGCATCCACACCGGTCAGCCCCGCACGAATTGACTTTTCCAAGGCGCACCTGCATACCCGTGCCATGTCGAACAAATTGCCACCCAAACCGCGCATCGTCGGCCCCAAGCTGCACGTGTCGATCGTGGCATCGAAATACAACGAGAACTTCACCAATGCCCTCGTTGAAAACGCCGTGGAGGAACTCGAGAAGCAGATCCCGCACGCCCGCATCGACATCGTGCGCGTTCCCGGCGCATTTGAAATACCAGTCGTGGTGGCCAATCTACTGCGCCACCAGCCACCGGCCTGCGTGATCGCCCTGGGACTCATCATTCGCGGCTCCACCGACCACGCCGACCTGATCGGTCAATCCGTGACCCAGAGCCTGCAACAACTCGCCGTCGAGTCGCTCTGCCCCGTCATCCACGAGGTCCTGCTGGTGGCGGATGAAACCCAGGCTCGAGCCCGCTGCATGGGCGACCAGCTCAACCGCGGCCGTGAGGCGGCCCGCACCGCAGCGAGGATGATTGAAGTCGTCCAGGAACTGGCCCGCAACAGTGGCCGCAATCCACAAGGCATCCACTGATTATGCCCAGCCGCCGCAAGATTCGTGAAGCCGCCGTGCAATTCCTCTATTGCGCGGACCTCGAGGATGGGGCGGATCCCACGGATCTCAGCGCGCCCTTCTGGGACTTCATCTGCGAGTCGGACCAGCGCAAGTTGCTCAGCGCCGTCTACCGCACCGTGCTCCACCTGGCCCAGGGTCGCGAGCAACGTCTCGAGGAATGGAACAGGAGACAGCAAGCCGCCCTGCAAAAGCTCGCCGCTTGGCCGGAGGCCGAGGAACTGGGCCTGCTGCTGCAACGCATCGCCAAATCCGAATCCAAGTGGACCCGACTGCTCGAAGGCTTGGAGAGGATCTCCCTGGACGGGGATGACGAGACCGTGGTCGGCCGTCTGCAGCCCGCCCTGGACGAATTCTTCAAGGTCGATCGCGGGGTCGAAGAATCGCGCAACGAATTCCTCTCCAAGCTGAAGGATTTTCCCAAGCTGACCAGCAATCTCGAGGCCGTGGCCGCCAGCACCCGCCGCCTGCAACGCATCTCGACCCGGTTGCGCATGGTCGAGGATCCGGAGCAATTCCCCGAGCAGGCGGATCTTGCCAAGTTGCGCGAGTCCAAGTCCGAGATTGCCCAGCTGCGCCGGGACACTCAGGAGATCATCGCAAGGGTCATCGAGCACAAACCCGAAATTGACGCAGCCCTCGCCGACATCATCGAGAACTACGCGCCCGAGCGCATCGACCCGGTGGACCGCGCCATCCTGCGCCTGGCCAGCCACGAACTGATGCGCACCGACACCCCGCCCAAGGTCATCCTCAACGAGGCGGTGGAAATTGCCAAACGCTACGGCACCACCGACTCCTCGCGATTCGTCAATGGGGTGCTCGACAAGATTGCAGCCCGCTCAAGCCGCAGCTGATGGATCATCACCCAAAGCCATGAACTACCCCACCCCGTTCCAACGCCGCACCCTCTGGAATGCAGCAACCGGTGTCTCCATGCTCATCCTCGGCCTACTGCTGGTCGGACTCATCTGGCTGATCGGTCGGCTCTTCGGATTCCTGCAGCCCGTGTTGATTCCGGTCATTGTCGCCGGCATCGTCGCCTACGTACTCGATCCCGTGGTGCGCCTGCTCCAAAAGCGCGGTCTCAGCCGCTTCTGGTCCATTTGCGTCATTTATCTGGTCACCCTGGTCAGCGCGGCCCTTCTGGTCCTCTACGTCACGCCCGGCATCAAGCGCGCCCACCAGTCCATTGCCGAGGCCATGTCGAACGAACCCGCCCAGGCCGAGACCGTTGCCGACAAGCAAGCTGATGCATCGGAGGTCGGGACTACCAGTTCGGAGGAAGGCAAGAAGCTGGAGAATGCCCTGTTGCGGGAACTGCGCGATATCGAGAAACAGAACCCGGATGGCGTCATGGCCTGGCTGCTCACCGAAATCAACGATGATGGAGAAGTCGTCGCCCGTGGCAACGGCGAGATTGCTTCCAGGGACATGGATTCCTATTCGCGGAGCCGGGCCGGCAGGATCATCTACCGCTACAAGGATGCCATTCTCGAGAACACCAGAGAGTGGGTCACCGCCGGATCCGCACGGCTCCTGAGTTTCCTGGGCCTGCTCATCGGCATGATCATGGTACCCATCTACCTCTTTTTCTTCCTCAAGGACTCCGAGTCCATCCGCAAACACTGGCACCATTACGTCCCGCTCAAGGCCTCCAGCTTCAAGACCGAGCTGGTTGAAACCCTTCAGGAAATCAACGGCTACCTGATTTCCTTCTTCCGCGGCCAGGTGCTGGTCGGCGTCATCGACGGCATCCTCATCGGCATCATTCTCACCATCATTGGCCTCCCCTACGGTTTCCTCATCGGCGTCTTCATGGCCATCCTCGGAGTGATCCCCTTCATCGGCAACATCCTCTGCATGATCCCGGCCTGCATCATCGCCTACCTGCATGCCCTGCAGGGATCGGCGCTCTGGGGCATGGACATCGGCCCTTGGGCCTACGTCGGCGTGGTCGTAGCGGTCTTTGTGATCGTGCAACAGATCAACTCCCTGCTGACCGCCCCCAAGATTGTCGGCGACTCCGTTGGCCTGCACCCTTTGACCGTCATCTTCTCGATGCTCTTCTGGTCCCTGGTATTGGGTGGCTTCATCGGTGCGCTGATTGCAGTTCCCCTGACCGCAGCCATCAAGGTGCTATTCCGCCGTTACATCTGGGTCAAGACCGTCCAGTCCGAGGAGGAGTCGCCCGCAGCGGCTCCCGCCTGATCAGTTCCCGAGGCGCTCCTCGATCATGGCGATGGATTTCTTGCAGATGATGCGGGTTTCCGGATTGGGGCTCACCACCGAGGCATTGCGCAGCACCTGGAGGCTGTCCTTGCCGCCAATCTTGCCCAGGATCCGGGAGGCGGATTGGCGCAACACACCCCGGGTATCCTCATAACTGCCCAGCACCATGGGTTCTGCCCGCGGGCCCAGCTGAGTCAATAGAGACTCCCATGCCAGCGCTTGCTCAAGCCACAGTTCATGCAACAGGGGCAAGACCTCGAAGGTCTGCTGTTGGATGCACAGGGCCACCATTTCCCTGGGCACCTCCTCTCCTCGATTGCGCAGTTTGCGGGCCTCTTCCAAGGCCACCTTGCCGGCTTCCCCATCCGGAGGCGCCCATGCAAGCAGCGCGCCGCACAGCTCACCCTTCTTTTCGAACCAGGGGCTTTCGAGCAGTTCCAGCATGCGCGATGAAATGTCAGACCTGAGAAGGATGGGTTCCGCCGTGGACAGACGACGCACCGCCTCCTCGACCCGTTGCATGTCGATGGACTTCAGGTCCTTCAGGTTGTATTGGTAGAAATCCGCATGCTTCTCGTTGATGAGCTTGTCCAAGGGCGCCGGCTTGAAGTTGTCGTCGACCACCTGGACCTCAACCACTCCGAGTTCGCGGTGGAGCGCATTCACATTACCCAGGGCTTGCGCGACCTCGCTCAGGGCATCCAGATCACGGCTCGTCCCCGAGATCACCAGGAGGTAGTTGTCGTTTTCACGTTCGAATTCATGGGTGTCGAGTGAGGCCTCCATCGTGCGAATGACGTAATCCCTGATCATCGGCACATACTGGCTCTCCACGTTGAGCAACCACAGACCCAGAACATCCTTGGAACTCCCCTTCTCCAAAAGGCGCTTGCGCTCGTTCTCGAGAGGCTCCATTCCAATCCAGTCGCGCAGTTGCTCGGGAGTCATGAGCTTCTTGCCTTCCTCTCCTTCACCATCGGGTGACATGTCGGCTGCGAGTTCCGAGGGCTCTCCCACGGGCTGCGGCAGCCACTTGAGCGCGAACGGCAGGGCAAACAGTCCACCGCCAGCGAACACTGCCACAATCCAGAAGCGGGGATTGGAGTAAATGAGCATGCCCATGGCCATGAGGGAGGCAAAGCCGGCCAGCAATAGCTGTCTGTCGAAACCAACGCCATCGAGCGCTCCCCCGTGCCTGGTGCCAATGATCAGGAAGACTGTTGTGACAACGAGAATGAAGACCGCAATCACACCCAGCATCACCTGAAGCGGGGTGGCTGGCTCTCGGAATTCCGCCTTGGTATGGCTGGCAAAGGAATCCGGAACATGGTCATCCGAGACACTCGGCAAGGGGGTGTTCACTTTGGGAATGCGCTCGAAAAAGGAATCACGGGAAGCATCCCGTTCCGGGCGCCTGTTGGCCCTGGCCTGTCGATCGGCCTGGGCGCCTGTCTGCTTCTCTGCCTGCGGATCAGTCTGGCCCTCCTTTTCCGGCACCTCGAACTGGTGTCCACACTCACCGCATTCCACCAGCACGCCACGCAATTCCTCCTGCCCGCGGAAACAGGTCTCGCAGGAAGGGCAGCAAATCTCGAATTGCTCGGTTTCCCCGGATTGCTCCGGATCTGGCTTGGGAACTGGTGCCATGGATCAACCCACAGTTAACTGCCGATGGCCACCCAATGCAACCCAAGAGCAAGCACCTGGGGTTGCAACAGCTGGACCTGCGGCAGCCGGGAAATCAGGCGAGAATCTGGTCCAGCACGTAGGGAAGAATGCCACCGGCGGTGTAGTATTCGACCTCAGCGGGCGTATCGAGGCGCACCTTGAGCGGAACCTCCACGCTGGTGCCGTCGGAAGCGTGGGCCACCAGGGTCGCGCTCTGGCCGGGTTTGAAGCTACCGGAAATGCCAGTGATGTCGAAGGTCGCGTCGTGCAGCGAGCTGACCTTGTCATAGTCCGCCTTGTCGACGAAGTTGAGCGGGAGCACACCCATGCCGATGAGGTTGGAGCGGTGGATGCGCTCGAAGCTCTTGGTGACCACGGCCTTCACGCCCAGCAGGCGCGTGCCCTTGGCGGCCCAATCGCGGGAGCTGCCCATCCCATAGTCCTCACCACCGATGACAAGCAGTGGAGTGCCCTCGGCCTGATAGGCCATGCAGGCGTCATAGATGAAGGTCGGCTTGGCGCCGTCGATGGCCTCGATCTCGGCATCGGGCTCGTTGACCTCAGCCTTGCCGAAGTACTGGGTGTAGCCGCCCTCGATGCCCGGGCACATCAGGTTCTTGATGCGGACGTTGCCGAAGGTGCCACGCGTCATCACCCGGTCATTGCCGCGGCGGGCACCGAAGGAGTTGAACTGGGACTTGTCGACACCGTTCTCAATAAGGTATCGGCCCGCCGGTGATGTCGGCTTGATTGCACCCGCAGGTGAGATGTGGTCGGTGGTCACCGAGTCTCCGAAGATTCCCAGAGGACGGGCTCCCTTGATGTCACCCGTCTCACCCGCAGCGTCCTCGAAGAAGGGAGGCAACTGGATGTAGGTGGATTTCTCGTCCCAAGTGTAGGTGTCGCCTTCCGTGCCCTTGATTTCACCCCACTTCGGATTGGCCGTGGCCACGTTGCCGTAGAGTTTGGCATAAACATCGGGTTTGAGGGCCGATTCAAGCTGGGCCTTGATTTCGTCCTGGGAGGGCCAGAGATCCTTGAGGAAGACCGGATTGCCGTCCTTGTCGTTGCCGAGCGGCTCGCTGGTGAGATCGAGGTCGACCCGGCCAGCGAGTGCGTAGGCCACCACTAGGGGTGGCGACATCAGGAAGTTGGCCTTGATGGAGCCGTGGACGCGGGCTTCGAAATTCCGGTTGCCCGAAAGCACCGAGGCACAAACCAGATCCTTTTCCTTGATGGCGGACTCGATGGCCGGATGGAGGGGGCCGGAGTTGCCGATGCAGGTCGTGCAGCCGTAGCCGACGGTCTGGAAGCCCAGGCTGTCGAGTTCGTCCTGCAGACCGGTGGCCTCGAGGTAGTCGGTCACCACGCGGGAACCGGGACCGAGCGAGGTTTTGACGTAGGGCGCGACGGTCAGGCCGAGTTCGTTGGCCTTCTTGGCCACCAAGCCCGCGGCGAGCATCACGCTGGGATTGGAAGTGTTGGTGCAGGAAGTGATGGCGGCAATCAGCACCGAACCATGGCGCAGTTGCGTATCGATGGGATCGAAGGCCTCCTTGGCCAGCACGGTGTCGGGGGCTGGACGGTTGGAGGTCATCTCGACCTTCTCGGTATTCGCACCGGGTTCGGGGGCTTCAAGCAGGGATCCAACCGCATAACCGGCCGGCTCGGGCATGTTGACATCCACAGTGGCATCGCGCTGGGAGGAATCGAGACCGAAGCCGCCGTCCGCGGGCGAGGCCACAAAAAGCTCCTCGAACTTGTCGCGCAGGGCCGGCACGTCGATGCGATCCTGCGGGCGCTTGGGGCCGGAGACCGCGGGCACTACCGAGCCGAGGTCGAGTTCGAGCTCGTCGGTGTATTCGCATTCGCCCTTGTCCGGGATGCCAAAAAGGCCCTGGGCCTTGAAGTAGTTTTCGACCGTGGTGCAGAGTTCGTCGGAGCGGCCGGTGCCGCGGAGGTAGTTGATGGTTTCCTCGTCAACCGGGAAGAAGCCCATGGTCGCGCCGTATTCGGGAGCCATGTTGGCGATGGTTGCCCGATCCGGCAGGCTGAGGGCCTTAGCGCCGGGACCGTAGAATTCGACAAACTTTCCGACCACGCCATGGGCACGGAGCATTTCGGTCACCCGCAGTGTCAGATCGGTGGCGGTCACGCCCTCGGCCAGTTCCCCATGGAGATAGACGCCGACCACTTCGGGCACGAGGAAGGTGACGGGCTGGCCGAGCATGCCGGCCTCCGCCTCGATGCCTCCAACGCCCCAGCCGACCACGCCGAGGCCGTTGATCATGGTGGTGTGCGAGTCGGTTCCCACGAGGGTATCCGGATAGTAAACGCCGTTCTTTTCGAGCACGCCCTTGGCCAGAAATTCGAGGTTCACCTGGTGGACGATGCCAATGCCGGGAGGCACCACCGAAAAGGTGTCGAAGGCCTGCTGACCCCACTTGAGGAACTCGTAGCGCTCGCGGTTGCGGATGAATTCAATCGCCATGTTGCGGTCGAGCGAAGCCTGGGAGCCGGCAAAATCCACCTGCACCGAATGGTCGACCACCAGATCCACGGGCACCAGGGGCTCGACCTTGTCGGCATCGGCACCGCGGGCTACGGCCGCATCACGCATGGCGGCCACGTCGACGAGCAGGGGCACCCCGGTGAAGTCCTGGAGAACGATGCGCGCCACCGTAAAGGGAATCTCGTAGTCACCCGGCGATTTCGCATTGTAGCCAGCGAGGTTCTTGATGTCCTCATCGGTGACCTTCAGGCCGTCGCGGTTGCGCAGCAGGGATTCCAGCACGATGCGGATGGAGACCGGCAACTTGGAGAGCTCGGGAAAGCCTTGCTCGGCCAGGGCGGGAAGCGAGTGGAGTTGGCCTTCCTGGCCGGATCCGGTGGTGAAGGTTCGGAGTGTGTTCATGATCAATAATCGGCGTGAATGACGGAAAATCGGATCCCGATGCGTGCGGGGGACGCGGGAGGCTACCCAGAGCCCCCAATTTGTCAAAATCGATCATTTCCCAAGGGCCATTTCGTGGCCCAAAGTCCGAAAACATCCATTTCCAGCCGCTCAGTTGGTGAATACTGGCGTTTTGTGGCGACTGAAGTAGCCACCATCCCAATACATGCTCTTGGGGTCGTAATCCGGCAGTGGGTCGGCATCCGGGGGTAGCGGCATGTCGGCATACTCAGCATCCTCCGGTTGGCTGAATGCGATGCTTACGGGAGTGCCGACCTTGACCAGGCGGAAGAATTTGGGTCCCAGATTCTCGTGCATGCGGATGCAGCCGTGGGTGCAGGGGTGATGCTTCACCCAACCGGTGTGAAATCCGTAAGCCGTCTTGAACTCGCACCAATAGGGCATTGGGGTGCCACGGAAACTCCAGCCTGCGGGTTTCTTGTGAAGATAGGTGGAACGGTAACTTTGACCGTCCGTGGCAAAGCCATGGGTGTTGGCGCGGTAGTCGGCTTTCTTGCTCTTGATGCGGAAATTGCCACGTGGTGTCGGAGAGCTCGACTTCCCCACCGATACCGGCATCGCCAGAAGCATCTTATCCCCTTCCATCACATAGACCCGCTGCTTGTTGAGCGAGACCTTCACTTTCACGGCGTCCGGATTGTCGGGAAGGGTCGCAGGGCGATCGTAGGCCTGGTAGCCGGCTACGCCGCGCTTGGTGGATGCACAGGAAATCAGCGACAGGAGTACTGCCGCCGATAGCAGGGGCAGCAGGGATTTCAGGAACTTTCTCATGCTGTGCTTCATGGTTCTCCTTGTCGGCGCTCCCAGCTTTCCACCTTGCCACCGCTGAAGACCACCATGGCCACCCGTTCGGAGACGTAGGAAGTCCGGGGCATTCCACGATAGATGCAACCGTCGTAGCCCCACCTTTGGTAACGGGGATGGATCCCATAGCCGATGCCGACATGGGTCTCATGGGTCGGACGTGTGCTGGTGTAAATCCACCGCTCCTTTTCGCTTCCATCCTCTTCGAGCTGATAAATCTCCGAAGGTGAACCCCAAGCTAGAAAGACCGCATCCTTGGACATCCCTTCGGTGATGTTGCCATTCGCGACCATTTGCCGATGCTCCGGGCTGAGCCTGGAATACATGGCGCCGTGCTTGGAAATGCGCGACTGAGTGGAGGGCAGACTGCAGGAAGCAAGTGCCAAAATGAGCGCGGCAAGCAACAAACGCAAAATCATATGCTCCAAACTAGGCGAATTTGCATGGGGGCGCAACCCGCATCCACTGAATTCAAAGAAGGGCGGAAACAGGCTTGCCACCGCCAAAACAAGCATCGCAAGCTGGAGGAGCAATCGAACTTTTCCAGCCATGTCCGACTTACTCGACTCCAACGAACTCGACGATGCCCTCAAGAAATGTCCCGAATGGGAGCCCGAGGACAAATCGATTGCGCGAACCATCGAGTTCGAGGAATTCAACGACGCCATCGACTTCGTCAACGACCTCGCTGAAATCGCCGACAAGGCCCAGCACCATCCGGACATCCTGATCTGCTACAACAAGGTGACCCTGACTCTGACCACCCACGATGCCGGCGGCGTCACCGAACTCGACATCGAGATGGCCCAGCGCGTGGATAACTTGGTCGACTAATTGTAGGGCTTGCACTCCTTACTCTCGTCCGCAGGGCTTGCACTCCTTACTCTCGTCCGCAGGGCTTACCCCTATGATCGCAGGGTAGACGACGGATTCCTAAGATACGCGACACTCAGGTCAACGCGGGAGCATCAATTCCTCGTCCTTGAATCCGGTCAGGCGGCGCAAGTCCTTCATCAGCTTGCGCAGGGTCAGGAAGAGAAACACCAGGATGGGCACGCCGATGACGGCAAAGCCCCAGCCCATGATCCTGCCGACAATGGAATTGAACTCCTCCAGGGCCTTGGCTGAGCCCGGATCGAAATCCCGGAAAAACCACTGGGCCAGGCCGAGGTTCATCAGCGCACTGAGAAAGAAGGAGGTCGCAAACAGGCGCGTGGCCCCGCGGATGATGCCCTCATATTCCTCCTCGGCGCCAAGCTCATCCACCCTCTTCTCGATCTTGGCGATGTCGAAGAGCGAATCGTTGTAGAGAAAGACCCGGATCAAGGGGGTGGAGCGCCGGTGGCTCATCAGCACCGCCACGCCCAGCACCAAGGGAATCATCGCCTCCTTGATGCCGAAGAGCAGGCCCGCATTGTCTTTCACCGAGCCGTCCCCGTTCCAGAGGTGCAGGGTCAGGCCACCGGTCAGCAGGACCGAGACCAGGCCCAGCGCCGAGAAAAAGTTCACCTTGCGCTGCTTGATGGCAAAATGGACTCCATAGCCGATGGGCAATACCAGGGCGAGAACCATGGCCCACAAGGGGCCAATATGCCAGGGCTTGGGATCGCTCTGCAGTTCCGGATCCTTGCTCAGGAAGCTCAGAACCACGACCGGGATGAGCACATTGACCAGGATATTGGCCAAGGGATGCTCGTCCTGATTTTCGGGTTTCTTGCTCATGGGACAGAAAAATGGCGACCCCGGTCATCCAGGGTCGCCATCGGATAATTGTTGGCTTCAGGCCTTGCCGAAGATGCTCTTGCCGGTGGACTTGAGTTCGTCGCAGGCCTGCTTCATGCGATCGCAGAGGCCCTGCTCACCCTTCTTGAGGTAGGAGCGCGGATCGTAAACCTTTTTCACGCCGACCTCGCCGTCGATCTTGAGCACACCCTCGATGTTCTCGCAGATATGGGTGACGATGGGTCGGGTGAAGGCGTATTGGGTGTCGGTGTCGATGTTCATCTTGATGACACCGTAGTCGAGGGTCTCCTGGAGGTCCTTGCTGGAGGTTCCGGAGCCACCGTGGAAGACGAGATCCATCTCAGCTTGCTTGCCGTGCTTGTCCATGACGACCTTCTGGCCGTCACGCAGGATGCTGGGCTTGAGCTTGACGGCACCCGGCTTGTAGGAGCCGTGGACGTTGCCGAAGGTGGCGGCAAACATGAAGCGGCCGATGGGCTGCAGGGTCTCGTAGACCTGGAGCATGTCCTCGGGGGTCGTGTAGAGCTTCTCGGAAGGTAGGCCGGAGGTGTCGTGGCCGTCCTCCTCGCCACCGACGCAACCGGCTTCCACTTCAAGAATGATGCCGAGTTCGGCGCACTCCTTGAGCAGGCCCTTGGAGATTTCGAGGTTCTCGTCGAGGTCGACCACCGAGCCATCGAACATGTGACTCTGAAATAGCGGGCCCTTGCCATCGGCGACGCGCTGGCGGGAGTATTCGAGCAGCGGCTTGAGGAAGCTGTCGACCTTCTGCGGATGGCAGTGGTCGGTGTGGAGGCCGATGAGCACATCGTATTTTTCGGCGAGCCGGTGACAGGCCTCGGCCAGGATGATGGCACCGAAGGCCGCATCCTTGACGGCGGTGCCGGAGGCGAACTCACCGCCACCGGTCGAAACCTGGATGATGCCGTCCGACTTCGATTCGGCGAAAGCCTTGAGGGCACCGTTGATGGTGGTCAGCGAGGTGACGTTGATGGCAGGATAGGCATAACCACCCTCTTGGGCGGCATCCAGCATGGCGGCGTATTGCTCGGGAGTTGCGATTGGCATAGCGCGCTCGCAATACGGTGGTTTTGCCGCGAGGACAAGCGGGAATCCTGTTCTTACCCCCCTGCTCTATTGACTTGCGAAGGTCATGAGTGAGATTAATAATGACAAAGTACATGTCTTCTCCGCAGCCCATCGTTTGCAAGCCTACGCGCTGGTTTCTACTGCGCGCGGTAGCGATTTTGCTGATGTTTGTCGTGTTTGCGGTGCTTTTCTACCGGGATGGGAGCACCGGCTACCGGGAGAAGAACCTAGTTTACTACCTCCACGCTGCCTTCGAGCCCGCCAGCCGGAAATTCTCGGAAATGAATGCCGACCAGAAGCTGGATCCAGCCTCCTGGGAGGAATACGCCTCGGCCCAGAGGGTCGAAATGCCGGAGGATACCAGCATCCTCCCCGCTGACGCGGAGCTTCCCCTCAGCTGGCCAGAACCCCTGCGCGATTACGACCGCATGAAGGGCCTGCAGTGGAAGAAATTGTGGCAGGATTACAGCGCAGCCAAGGGACTCGACATCTACCCGCCCGAAAAACCCTATGATTCCCGATCCATCCGCGCACAGTGGATCGTGTTTTACATCTGCGTGGCTCTCTCCGTGGTCGTCCTTTTCTTCCTCGTCCGCACCCTGCTGCGCAAGGTCATCGCCGATGAGGAGATTCTCGTCACCGCAGACGGTCGCAGGATCGCCTATTCCGACATGCATCAACTCGACCTGCGCCGCTGGTACACCAAGGGCATTGCCCATATCGCGTATGAGAATTCAGCTGGCAAGGGCCGGGCACGCATCGACGGCCTGACCTATGGGGGCTTCAGCAAGGAGAACGACCAGCCCGCCGAGCGCTTGATGGAGCGAATTCGATCGAAGTTTTCAGGGGAATTGATCGAATATGCGCAAAGCGACGAGGATGCCGATGACGAGGACGCCCAAACCGCCACCGATATCAAGACTCAAGCGTGAGAAACGCTTTTTAATGGACTGTTTCATTTTCGGGGTTGCCAAGCCTGCCCGCCAGCCGCTAATCACCATCAACGCCAACCCCAACCTTACTCACCAACATGTCAGACAAAAGCATCGAAGATAGCGTGAAGGACATCATCGTCGACCAGCTCGGCGTGAATGCCGACCAAGTCACCCCCTCAGCAAAATTCGTCGAAGACCTCGGCGCCGATTCACTCGACACCGTCGAACTCGTGATGGCCTTTGAGGAGGAGTTCGATGTCGAAGTTCCTGACGAAGAAGCCGAGAAGCTCCAGTCCGTTGGCGATGTGATCACCTACATCAACAACGCCAAGGGCTGAGCGGAAGCCTTCTGATCGCCACTCTCCAGGCGGGCTCCCAAGCGGGTGCCCGCCTTTTCCTTTTTACAAGTGGCCCATTCAGGGCAAGGTTGAAGCATACCATGCCGCACTCCCCTGACGACATCCAATACGCGCTGGAGACCACCGAGGTCCTCCACGAGCCGGATCGTCGCATCGATACCTTCGGTGACACCCGCTTCGAGTTCCAGCTCATCAGCGAACTGTTGGACAACCCCGACCAGGTGCGCATCCGCAGCGGACATGTGGAGGCCCAGCGTCCGCGCATCCTCAAGCCGGAGGCCTACACGGGCATCGAACTGGAGGGCTTCAACGAAAGTGCCAAGCAGCGCCTCGATGAAATGATCCGTCGCTACCGGGAAGCCGGCCACAATCTCGCCTTCCTGCAGTATGGCTTCGAATTCAGGCGCGGCGAGGTCCGCGAGGAACTCGTCCACGAACCCCTCGAGCAGGTCCGCGACAAGGTGATGGAAGATCTCCGACAGAGCGGCAATCCCGCACTCGCCATCATCCAGGGAGTCGATGACACCTGGGAGGCGTCACTGCTGAAATTCTCCTTGGAGATGATCATGCGCTCGCACGAGATCAACGCCTTTGACTTCAAGCGGCGGGGAATGATTTGATGATGAGGTCTGCTGCATGAGAATCATCACCGTCATCCGCATCCTGGCCGGTCTGATCGTCCTCATGGTGGTAGTCGTGACTGCCACCCTCTCCTATCATGTCCACGTCAAGCCGGTCGGCGGCCTCCTGACCCGCCTGCTCCCGGAACCGGGCAGCATGGACCCGCACCGTGAGGCCATCGAATTTGCCCGCCATCTCGACAGCCGGGAGCTGCCCGACATCGAGCCCGGTGAGCAGGCCTTCGGCAAAGCAGTCCAGATGATGGCGCAGGGACGGATGCGCCAGGCCCACGCCAAGCTCACCACCATCTTTAACATCTTCCCGAATTCCTCGGTGGCCCGTACTGCGCGCCGGATTGTCGGCGACATGAACATGGATGAGTTACTGGGTAGTCGCACGGGATTTGGCCGCAAGATCCACCGAGTCCGCCCAGGGGACTCCTATTTTGCCATCGCGGCCAGCCACGACACAACCATCGAAATGATCATCTACCTCAACTCGATGATGGAGCTTGATGACATCCAGCCGGGTGACGAGTTGTTGGTGATGCCCCTCAATTACCGCCTGCTGGTCGAGCCGCGCCGACAGGCCATTTCAATTTGGGACGAAGGGCGCTTCCTGCGCGAATACACCGCACTCTCCATGAAGGGCCTCCCATCGGGCTCCACCAGCCTGACTATCAAGCAGAAAACCGCCGTGCTCAATGGCGGCAACGTGCCCAGCTACGACGAAAACTATTGCGCCGCCGAGAAAGTAATCCAGCTCGCTTCCAGCCCGCTTCAGATCCGCACCATGCCCGAGATCGGTGAAGACGGGGTTCTGCCCAATGGCATACTTCTCAAGCGCGAAGACATGGAGGAACTCAACCTGCTGACCCGCAGCGGCAACATCGTCGGGATCCGCTGAGTTCCATTCCTTGCCGCTGCAACATCTCCTGTCTTGCATCCCGGCCCCACTATCCCGAAACTCCCCCCATGCAGCTCCTCGAATTTGAAAAGCCGGTGGCTGAGCTTGAGCGTGAGATCGAAAAACTGCGGGCAAAGTCCAGCTCGCAGGACATCGACATGTCCGAGGAAATCTCCAAGATGGAGGCCAAACTGGCGGAGACGCGCACGCGCATCTACGACAACCTGACCCCGTGGCAGAGGGTTCAGATCGCCCGCCACACCAACCGGCCCTTCATGCTCGACTACGTCACCCACTGTTTTGGCAGCTTCTGCGAGCTGCATGGCGATCGCCACATTGGTGACGATGCCTCCATGCCCGGTGGCTTCGCCGATCTGGATGGCCAACGGGTCATGGTCATCGGCCATCAGAAAGGCCGTGACACCAAGGAGAACCTCAAGCGCAATTTCGGCAGCGCCCATCCGGAGGGCTATCGCAAGGCCATCCGCCTGATGCGTCTCGCCGAGAAATTTGATGTGCCCATCGTCACCCTCATCGACACCCCGGGTGCCTTTCCCGGCATCGGTGCGGAAGAGCGCAACATCGCCGAGGCCATTGCCTACAACCTGCGCGAAATGATGACGCTCAAGGTTCCGGTGATTGCCGTGGTCCTGGGCGAAGGTGGCTCGGGTGGTGCGCTGGGAATTGGCGTGGCCGACCGCGTGATCATGCTCGAGAACGCCTACTACTCGGTGATCAGCCCCGAGGGCTGCGCGGCAATCCTTTGGAAGCACCGCAAGCACGCGCCCGAGGCAGCCGAAGCCATGAAGCTGGTTGCCCCGGATCTCAAGAAGCTCGAACTCATCGACGATGTCATTGAAGAACCGACCGGCGGCGCCCACCACGACCACAAGGCGACAGCAGCTTCCATGCGTGAGGTGCTGACCCGTCACCTCAAGCAATTGCTCAAGCTCAAGACCAAGGACCTGCTCGACCAGCGCTACGACAAGTTCCGCAAGTTTGGCGAATGGCAGGGCAAGTCCTGAGCTGCCAGTTCCGATTCATCCCCCACCGACTTAATCCCCCATCCAAATCTCCCCTCCCCAACATCCCATACCTACAAACTGAAAGAAGATACCATGTCCAACAAACCACTCAACGTCGGCCTCGTCGGAGGCGGCAAAGGAGCCTTCATCGTTCAACCCCACCAGAAAGCCATCCATATGGACGGCAC
>JAWVYP010000035.1:0-15069 GCA_033722655.1 Akkermansiaceae bacterium
AGCTATGGCTGATTGCCGTGCTCAGACGCGCCCTGACGAGAGGCGAAATGAATGATTTTTCGCGCATCGTGACTCCCACCCGCCACTGAGCCACGATTCGGTTTCAATGACTTGAATCCCCGTCTGCAAATCCCGAGACTCCTGACCCATGACTTCCATCGACTGGCTGGTGATCGTCGCCTATCTCGGCATCCTGATTGTCATCGTCTGGCGCTCCTCGCGGCATCAGGACAGCTCCACCGACTATTTCCTAGCGGGGCGCAACATTGGCTGGTTCGCCATTGGTGCCTCCATCTTCGCCTCCAACATCGGCTCCGAACACGTGGTCGGACTGGCCGGTCAGGGCGCGACTTCCGGCATGGCCATGGCCCACTGGGAGATGCACGCCTGGGTGGCGCTGATGCTCGGCTGGTTCTTCGTTCCCTTCTATTACAACTCGAAGGTCTTCACCATGCCCGAGTTCCTGGAGAAGCGCTTCAACCCGGCGGCCCGCTGGATTCTCTCCATCGTCTCGCTCATCGCCTACGTCTTCACCAAGGTTTCGGTCACGGTCTATGCGGGGGCGGTGGTCTTCAATGCCCTGCTGCCCGAGCTCCAACTCAGCATCGGCGGCCTGACCCTCAACGCTTTCTGGATCGGCGCCCTGACCACCGTATTGCTGACCGGCGTCTACACCATTTTCGGCGGCATGCGTGCCGTCCTCTTCACCGACGCGGTGCAAACCATCGTCCTGCTGCTCGGTGCCTGCTCCATCACCTACTTCGGCCTCAAGCTGCTGGGTGGCTGGGGCGAGCTGGTCTCTTTCTGCCAGGACAACCGCGAGGAATTCAAGCTCTGGCGTCCCCTGTCCAAGGACGGTGTGCCGTGGTGGAAGAATGACGACTTCCCCTGGCTGGGCATCCTCATGGCCTCGCCCATCGTTGGCATCTGGTATTGGTGCACGGACCAGTACATCGTCCAGCGCACCCTGGCCGCCAGGAACCTGACCGTGGCCCGCCGTGGAGCCATCTGGGGTGCCTTCCTCAAAATCTGGCCGGTGCTCATCTTCCTGATTCCCGGACTCATCGCCGCCGCCCTGCATGCCAAGGGCGAGATGGTGATTCCGAGCGATGACAGCGGCGAACTGGTCGGCGATCAGGTCTTTCCCAGCATGGTCGCCACCCTTCTGCCCACCGGCCTGCGCGGCCTGGTGGTGGGCGCACTGATGGCGGCCCTCATGAGTTCGCTGTCCTCTCTCTTCAACTCGACTGCGGCCCTCTTCACCGTCGACGTCTACCAGAAACTTCGACCGGATGCCTCCGAGAAGCGGCTGGTGAGTGTCGGCCGCTTCGCCACCTGCGTGGTGGTGGGACTTGGCCTGCTCTGGATCCCGGTGATGCCCATGATCTCGGAGGGTGGGCTCTACGTCTACCTGCAGAGCGTGCAGGGCTATCTGGCTCCTCCCATCACTGCTGTCTTCCTGCTCGGCCTCTTCAACAGCCGGGTCAATGCCACCGGGGCCGTCTGGGGCCTGGCCGTGGGCTTCACCCTCGGATTGGGCAAACTGACCATCCAGGCCCTGTTTGGTGAGAACAAGATCGCCGATCCGGTGCTGCTGGCCGCGATTGGTGACTTCAACTTCCTCTACTTTTCCGGCGCACTCTTCCTGGTATGCGTGCTGACCGTGTTGCTGGCCTCCCGCCTCAGTGCCCCCCCGGATCAGGAACGCATCCGAGGGCTCACCTACGCCTCGGTCGACAAGGCCGAGTTGCGGGCAAGCTACACCCGCGGTGACCTCATTGCCACCGGCATCTGCCTGCTGCTCATCGTCGCCTTCTATCTCTACTTCTCCTTCTGGATCTGAGCTCACCCCCGCCGATCCACTCCACGCATGAGCGCCTCCTCCAAAGGCCTGATTTCCGCCATTGCGGCATTCACCCTCTGGGGAGTGCTGCCGCTCTACTGGAAGCAGGTCGACTTCATGGCCTCCCCCTCCATCGTCGCCCACCGCACGATCTGGTCGCTGGTCATCCTCGGCACCATCCTGCTCTGGCGGCGTGAAGGGGCTGCGCTCATCCGGCAACTCAAATCCCCGGCGGCTGCTGGCTGGTTGTTGATCTCAGGTGCGCTTTTGGCCGCCAACTGGATCCTCTACGTCTGGGCAACCCTCAATGAGCGCATCATCGAGGGCTCGCTGGGCTACTACCTCAACCCCTTCTTTAACATGCTCTTCGGCATGATCTGGTTCGGAGAGCGCCACAACCGGATGCAGGGGGTCGCCATCGCACTCGCCCTGTGCGGAGTGGTCATCCAACTGCCTGCGGCAGGAACCTTTCCCTGGGTTGCCTTCACTCTCGCGGTGACCTTCTCGCTCTACGCCGTGGTCAAGAAACGTGGCAGCACGGGCTCCCGTGCGGGTCTGACCGCTGAATCCGCTCTCCTGGCACCCATTGCCATCGGCTGGCTTTGCTGGCAGTCGAGTTCCCCTGCGGCCGCCTTTGGAGGCAGCTGGGTCCACGCCCTCTGGCTGATTGGCGCCGGTCTTGCCACCACCGCCCCCCTGCTCTGCTTCGGCTACGCCGCCCGCAACATCCGGCTGACCACTCTGGGCATGGTCCAATTCATTGGGCCGACCATCCAATTGATCATCGGCTGGCAGATTTACGATGAGCCCATGCCTCTGGCCCGGGTCTTGTCATTCGGCCTGATCTGGGCAGCCATTGCCCTCTACACCATGGACGCCCTGCGCCGTAGGCCCGTTTGAGGCTGAATTTGGCAGACAGAACTTGCCCCCCGACCTCCCACAGGATACCCAGTCCCATGCTTGATGAAGTTCGATCCCTGCTGATTCTGCAAGACCGCGACCGCCGTCTGCTCTCCATTGCCAAGGACCTCGAAAAACTTCCCCAAGACGAAGCCCGGGCCCGCACCAAACTTGCCGACGACGAGCAGGCCGTCGCCACTGCCAAGGAGGCCGTCCAAAAGGCCGAAATGGAGCTCAAAAACCTCGAACTCGACGCCGAGACCCGCAAGACCACCATCACGCGGCTCAAGACCCAGCAATTCGAGACCCGCAAGAACGACGAATATCAGGCCTTGGGCAACGAAATCGTCCGTTACGAAAAGCAACTGGATGAGCTGGAGACCCGGGAACTTGAGGTCATGGAAACGATCGATGACGCCAAGACCAAGCTCAAGGAAGCCAAGGACCGCCTCGCCCACACCCAAAAGCTTGTCGACGAGGACCTGGCCTCCATCCGCCAGCGCCACGAGTCCCGGGTTGCCGAACAGAAGGAAGTGCAGTCAGAGCGCGAAAAGATTGCTGCCGACATTCCCGACTCCATCCTTCCCCTCTACGAACGCCTGATGAAGAGCAAGAACGGCCTCGCCGTCGCCCGCATGCACGAAGGCAAGTGCGAGGGCTGCCACATGAAGCTCATTCCCTCCACCATTGCCGCCGTCCAGAACGGCAAGGAAGTCACTCGCTGCGAGGACTGCGGCCGCATCTTATACCTGGCTGAGTGAGCTTATAGGAGCACAAGCGCCCTGTGGCCCAAGCGCAGCATGAAAGGCCGGCGCCCAACATCGAGCCACCGCGATCCGCCTTCGCCAAGCCTACGGCGCGACAAGAATGTTCGGATATCAATCGTTGAACTCGCGGCGCACCTCTTCAATCGTGATCAACCAATTCATCATGGTGATCGGCGGCAGTTCCGCAGGATGGGGAATGGCCTCGAGATTGATGGTGACCCGGTCACTGCTCAGGGTGTTGCCGCTGGCCGTGGTCGAATCGAGCGGATTGACCACATCACCATCCTCTTCCGCCAGCGAGCCAATCTGGCCGGATACGCTGACCGCATAGGGATCGACATCGACTCCGTAGCGCTTCTCTGGCGCGAAGATGGAAACCGGAGGATAGTAATCGCCCGTCGGAGTGTAGCCAGTGGGAGGTGTGGTGGAGACGATGTTGAAATCGTCCCCGAAGTAGAGACGCAGGTTGGTAACCAGGGAGAAACCCTCTGAGAATGAGGTCATGTTGGCGGACTCCTCGATGATCAGGCCGTAGTCGAATACCGTGCTCGGAATGTTGGGTCGATCGAGATTGAGACTTCCGGTGGAGGTGCTGTAGTCGACGTTGACGGCGAGGGAGTGATTGATGGAGGTGTCATCGGCATCCAGAGCTTCGAGGAAGTCCTCGATGCGCTGGGGATAGACCACCACGCAGATCTTGCCGGAATCCAGAGTGCGGGTTTCAAAGGGATAGCTGGGACGGTAGTAACCACTCTTCAAGTAGCCGAAGGCCGGATCGCCGAATCTGGCATTGTTGTAAGTGACCAATCCGGTGGCTCCGCTCTCGAAGGCATAGGAGCCATTGGTACCGTAGGCAAGGTCGACAACCGCAGTGCCGAAGTCATAGCTTTGGTCTTCCTGGCAGGCATAGAGGTAGCCGGGCGGCAAACCACTCTCGGGTCCGGTCAGTAAGGGTATCGTGATTTCCTCCCGTACTCCGTTCTTGTAGTAGCTGAAGCGGAATTCGGTCGGCGTCGGATCGGTATCGCTCACGCATTCGGTGATGTCGAGGCGCATCGCGCATTGCATCGCTCCCACCGAATACTCGTTCCAACCGGTGGGCGAGATCGTCTGGGTGGACACTTCATTGGCGAAGCGGTCGAAGAATGCGACTCCCCGGTTGATGGGCACAAAGGCCACCCGGCCACTCTCCGAAGCCAGAGATACCGGGAAGAATTCTCCCTCCGTCAGCTGGTAGGCCTCGCGCAATCCCGGTGTGAAGGGATTGGAAACAAAGCTTTCACCGCCAATCGTGGAATCGGCAGACAGTGTCATGCCGCGGCGACTGGCCAAGGACGGCAGGCTGGTATTGCCCTCGACGATGGCCCTGCCCGCGAAAACGCCACCACTGATCGTCACGTTCTGCCAATCTTCACCGGTGGAATACTGTCCAAGCGACATGAAGGAGGATGCCGATATGGCCAACTGGGAGGGAATCTCATAGATGGAGAGCACGAAGTCGCGCTGGGACCGGGCCGCATTGGTGATGGCGTCATCACTGCGGGCCAGTTCCATGGAAAAGGCCCACCAGTTGCGCTTGGCCACGAAATCCTCGCCGGGCTGGGCGTAGCCGAAGTTGATTTGCGGATACTTCAGCAGGTTGAAGTCGGGATACTCGACCACCGACACACCGACATCACTCGCGGCGAGATCTCCATAAATCTTCTGGGTGGAAATGATGGGGTAGTCCGCATCGCGGTTGATGATGGTCGTGCTGCCGGTTTGGAGCGGCGGCGGAAAATCACCGGCAAGAACACGGTTGATTCCGGCAGAAACGTAGCTGCTGGTGTAGCTGCTGGTGTCGGTCGAAATCGGATCAAAGATGGCATCGGGATTGGAAAGATCGGAGTCCCCGCTGTTGGCGGTGATCGAGTTGGTGATGCCCAGGGTCGTCTTGAGGTCGGCGGAGATGGACGTGCGGGCGTTGGCCAGGTCAATGGCCTCGTCAAAGATGGTTGCCCACTGCATCGGCCCACGCGTGCTGGTGCTCATGTTGGAATTCGACTGCATGGTGCGGATCGCCCGATTGGGGACGATCGCCACCAGGGAGCGCAGGATGGCATCCTCTTTCTCCCGGTAATCGGTGCTGAGCTGGATGGATGAGGTGACCTCGTGGGTGGCGATGGCTTGACGGTAGGTGAAGAGCGTCATCAGCAGGGCAATCGTCCCTGCACTGACCACCAGGAGGATGCTGACCGCACCGCGTTCAAATTTGGGTTTTGTATGTGTTTTCATCACTGGGTGGCTCCGGAATAGGTTAATTGCTCACCTTGGGGACCGGTGAGCCGGGTTCGCAGGATGCCCTGCTCGACTGCAAATTCGATGTTCTGTGCCTGGTCGGTGATCGACCACTCGGGCGCGCTCAGGATGCCACTTTCCGGCACGACATAGTAATTGAGCTCCGGGCCATCTGCGGTGTCCTCGAAGGCGAGGATGGAGGCGCGCATCGTGCCATCCGGCTGGCGGTAATTCAGCACGCAGACCGGAGATGAGGTCAGTCGCGGATTGGTTCCGGTCAGTGCGTCTTCCACCGAAGCGTGCAGGCGGAAACGGTCTGCCTTACCGACCAGGCGGTTGACGTAAACGCTGATCATGGGGGCCTCCTCGGTCACGAAACTCTGGATGCGGTAGATCCTCAGGAATGCCATCTGCTGGTTGAAGATGGCAATGATCATGGTTCCCACCATCATGCCGATCAGGATCACGACCGTCAGCTCCAGGAGCGTGAACGCCCTGCGCAATTTGCGGATGCCGGTTTTCATTGTGAACGGAGGATGGTTCGGGCCTTGGCGTAGTCGCGGTCACCGATCTTGTAGGTGGCCACACTCTGCACCTTCCACACCTTCATGGCAGCCGGGTTGGTTTCCGTGGTGCCGCTACCGCCGTCGATGGGGAAATTGTTGTCGGAGGGAATGCGGGTCCGGGTGACCGTTCCGGTGACGACGGTGCCACCGGGCAGCCTGCCCATTTCCACGGTTTCGGATGCCGTATCGGGATAGGCCGGCCAGGGAGAGTCGCTCGCCAGCAGACTGTCGAAGGGAATGCGCTCGGCGAGGGCGCGCTCGTAGGTCATGTAGGCCGTGGTCACGGTCTGCTGCACCGTCCACTGCCGGGGTGCGAGGATGTTGAGTGAAAGTTTGAGCAGAATGAGCCCAATGAAGGTCAGCAGCCCCACGGTGATGCCGGCCTCGAAGAGGAGGCTGCCAGCGCGTGCGCTTCGGGCTTTGCGGCGACGGGCAAAGGCAGTAAAGTTTCCGCCATGCACCTTGGGAAATCCGCATCTGTCCTCATCGCCGTGGTGACCGGCTTGGGAACGATGACTGCGAGCGGGCAGGCCATCCTCAAACCGCCCTTTGGGCTGAGCTGGGGAGACTCCCCTGAAAAGTTGGTGACGTGGGCCCAAAATCATGATCTTAACGTTACCATTACGGTGCCTGGAAAGCAACCTGGTTTGTCTTTACTTCGTATTTCATCTGACGACGGATTTCTACCCGATCACAAGGCCACGGCCATCGAGGGTCGCTTTCTCGGGGGCCGGCTCTACGAGCTGACCGTGGATTACTCCAATCCCGGTGAAAACGCGGAGAAAACCCTGGAACGCTTCGAAGCGCTCAAGCGCGAGACCGCGCGGGAATACGGCAAGCTGAAACCCAACCAGCAACAGCGGAAGGTGGCCGACCAGTTCGTCACGCGGACGGAGTCGTTTCATCGGGAGCCTGTAAGGGGTTTGTTTCTGCTCTTGGCCTACACGGAGGTCGAGGATCTCCTGCGCGAGACCAAGTCCGGCCGGTTTTCGCTGATCTATCGCAACGACAATTACCGGAAGGAATTGGAAGCAGCGATGGCCAAGCCCTGATTGGCCTGGCCCGCTGCTGGGCGGTGATCATTCGATGCCACTCTGGGTAGCGCGCACTTTCATGGTGCGGTCCAGGTTGAAGGTCACATAGGCGAGGCGGTCGATGCCGAAGGGGGTCTGGGTCAGCAGTTCGATGGTCCAGACGCCGTCCTCACCGAGGGCGTCGCCATAGTCACCAATGACAAGCACTCGGTCCTGGGGAACCGGTTCATCGATCACCAGCGCGGAACCCGGAAGGATCTTGCCAACCGTTCCCAGAGCCGCATTGCCCTTGTAGGCTTGGGCATAGGTCGTGGAGAACGGATAGAGGTCGTTCAGGTTGAGGGTCAGTTGCGGCACCTTGTAGCGAACGAGTTCACCGCTGCTCAGACCCTGGATGTTGCCGTCGGCAACCGGCCAGATCTGGATGGTTTGGGAAGCCAGTTCGGAGGCGGGAGCCTGGTAATCCTCAAGCGAATAGATACTGAAGCGTTCTTCACCGCGAACCTTGGAGAGGTCCGATGCGGGAACGGAGGTCAAAGCAAAATTGAGCGTCACCTGACCCACCTCGCTAATGGAGGCGCTTTCATGCAAGGTGGCCTGGGTGCGGTCGATGTTCTCACCCGTGCCGTCCTCGCCGTAGGATTGAACATGCCAGAAGAAGTCGACACTTTTGGACGGTGCCGGATCATCCTCGCCGGTGCGCAGACCCTCCACCGAATAGGTGATGGAGAAGGGGCGGTCGCAGCGGGTGCGGTTGATTTCCGAAGTATTGTCCTCCGTGGTCGACGTCATGGACACCACCGGGATGTAGGTGCCCACATAGTTGCTCGAAAGCAGGTAGCTCTCAGGAATGGTCTCATCGACGGTCCAGAGCTCGAAGCGGGCGCCACCGGGGTCGATGGGCAGGGCGGAGAGGGCTTCACCGGACTGGGCCACCGACATGTCGTGGATGACCTCGTCAGGATACTGGACCTGGCGAATGAAGTTGGTGAAGTTGGTGGATTGGGCTGCCGCGGGAAGGGCGGCGGCAATCGCAGCAATTACTGCGGGTATCGTTATGGCTTTCATGGCTTTGTCTGTGTGTGTTTTGGATTTTGACTGGCGGGTGATCAGGCCCTGTCGGGCTCAATCGCGAAGCCTTTATTCGTTTTTTTCTGCGTTTGCTTCACCCTCGGCTGCTTCTTCGGCTTTGGGATCCGTATAGGGAGCTACCGAAATCGGGCCTTCTCTGTATGTAGCCACCACGAGAATCGAGCTTTCCCGGAGGCTTTCCAGCACCTCTTCGGCGAAGGGCTCCTTGCCCTGGGCCTGAGCGCGGGTCACCTCCATGGTACGGATCCAGCCGCGGTTGTTGCGAAAGAAGACCGGCCAGACCACGATGTCGCTGCCTTTCTCGAATTTCACGCGGTCCTGGAAGTGGGTGGGCACGTGCAGGATGGAACGCTTGGGGATCAGTGTGCTGAGTCCTCCAAAGGATAGGAAATCCGAGGTGGCAATCAGGTCCTTGGGCTGGTTGACCTTGGTGGGATCTGCCACGGCAGTTTCCCTTTCCTGGCGGGGATCAAGGCTTGCCAGGGGGTTTTGCTGCGCGGCCTCCTTGTGTTTCTGGACCAGATCATTACCGGTGACAGCATCGCGGATCTTGGGTTGGGCCGCCGCGCAAATGGCACTGGCTACAAACAGGTTGGCAGCGGACAAGAAGGAGAGGCCTTTAAGGGATGGGGGTTTCATGCGTTGTATGGGACATCGGTGATATGGGAAATTGGTGATATCCGGGAGATGGGATGGTGGAATCCGTGCGAATCAATCTGGTGGTTGGAAGCTGATGATCCCGCGGCAGGATTGGACATCCTGCCACGGGGCTCAGTATCAGATTGGCGCGGACTTATTTCTCGTCATCTACACCACCGGAAGGATCTTCCGCACCATTGGGGCCACCGGAGCCGGCACCAGGGTTGGAGGAATCCACACCATCGAGGTTGTTGCCGTGACCATTGTTATTTTTGGTCGAAAGGCTCACCAGGAAGGCGGCATCCTGATAGTCGAAGTTGCCGGATCCCTGATCGGTTTCCGCAGCTTCCACGAGGATGAGCACACTCATCGGTCCGATCTCAACATTCCCGCTGCCATCGACATAAGGCTTGAGGTTTTCTGCAAGCTTGCCGCTGGAGGAAAGGTCGAAGGTGGTGGGAATGGCAGAACCATCGGTCAGCGCAATCACCTGGGCATTCGCGCTGTTGGTCGTGTAGAAGGGAGTCCATGCTCCATCTTTCACGTAACGGCTACCGAAGTTGACGGTGGATCCCGAATTCAGCTTCTTGGTGTAAAGCGTGTGGGACGGGTCCACATCGGAAGCATCTCCGTAGAACAGTTGATCGTAGCTGGAACCATCGACACTCATGCGGAGGTCGACTGGAACCGTGCTGGGATCGGTGCTGCTGCCACTTTCAGTGACGCCCACGTGTACGGGACGCACGGAAACGTATAGCTTCTCATTGAGAGTGATCTGGCCAGGAGGCGAAATGGTCGCCACATCGCTGACCTTGCTGGGGTAAACGATGGCCCAGTTGAGGGTCGGGTGTGTGCCGGTTTGGACCACGGTGGGTGTGGCCGACATGGCACCAATGGGTTTGACCGGAATATCCAGTCCTGAATTCGGTGCCGCTGATACTGCGGGAACCGTGAGGGCGCTGGTGACTAAGGCTGCAGCGCTGACAGCGAGTTTGTTGCGATTCATTGTGTGTGCAAGGGTTGGTGTTCTGAGATAGCCGCGCCGTGAACGGCAACGACAGGCTTGTGATCCAGGTTCACCTGGCTTGAAACCCCTCAAACCGCTTCTGAGACGGCCGATCGGGCGGTAAAACACGATCCATGGAGAGACTTCAATATATAGAGTATACACATTGACAGGACGCTGTGAAGAAATTTCTCAGCCTCCCCCAGCCCAGTCTTTCCAGGGCCCGGGGGGCACATCGCGCTCATCCATGAAGCGCCATTGCACCCTTTCTCCGCTTTTGAGTCCAAGATAGTCCCGTACTGCCGGACTGACGTCGATGCCCGCCCCATGGTTTCTATTCTTTCTAGGTGCTTGATTACCAAAGACATACTGCCAATGATCGACCTCAAAAGGACCTACATCCTCCCATTTGGCATAGCAAACTTTTCCAGCCAAGTGAATTGCGACCCAGCGCCCCTTGCAGACCGAAATCCCCTCGCCCCGATAATCCTGCCAGAACCAGGGAATCACCTCCGAAGCCTCCGGCCGGTGAATTCCGCCCTTCATGACATCGTTGTAGGGCAGCGCCACGTAGAAGGGGGTCTGCCTGGGAATGAACCCGGCAGGCATCCAGCCCTTGCGCTCATCCGGCGTGTCGGTGCCGCCGAAATTCTCCACCCAGTTGGTGTCCCAGGCGCTCTTGTCATTGGGAGTGGGATTGTTGCCAGTGGCGGCTTCCCCCACCCAGAATACGGTGGCCACCACATTTCGCTTCCATGGCGTGGCGGCGCGGATCTTGTCGGTGGGACTCTCGATGACAATGCGGGCCGCAGCCGGCACGCCGAAGGGATCACTCAATTCCGGCAGTGCCGCACGCCGATTCTCCAGGAAGTTGTGATGCTCGAGTTCCAGACGCTCGAGGAGCGGCTCCGGGTGCTCCGCATGACTGCACAGCGTGGTCGCTGCCCACAGGGCGAGCGACAAGCACGGGTGATTGCGTGTGAAAATGGAGGAAATCATCGAGCCTGTATTCTGCCACAAGCCAAGTCCTTGTCTCAAGGTCGAATCACCCATCGAAACGGCGACCCAAGTCCGAGAGGCTGATCTCGTGCATGGTGGGCTGGCCGGCTGGAGTCGCATAGGGCAGGTCACAGCCATAAAGTGACTTGAGCAATTCCGGCACTTCGCTCAGGCGCGTTTGCAAACCGGCCGAAGCCCGCTGGGCACAGAGGCGCGCCATCCGCTCGAGGGCAAAACGCTGTGCGCCCTTTACCGATTCGTGAAGCAGCGCATCAACGAGTTCGGTGATGAATTGGCGTGGCTCATCGAGCGGCAGGCAGGCCGGCAGACTGCTGACCTGGACCGTGCTCCCCCCGAAGTCATCGAGTTCGATGCCGGCCGCCGCAAGTGCATCGCGGTTTTGCAGCAGGAGGTCACTATCCCGGGGATCGAGTTCAAGCAGCAGCGGCACCAGCAAGCCCTGGCTGGTGTCGTCTTCCTGGGCCATCAGCTTCTCATACCAGATGCGTTGCCAGGCCGCCTTGGGATCCAACACCACCAGACCGTCCTCGCTCTCGAGCAGCACGTAGCGCTGGTGCAGGACTCCAATGGCACGGAAGTTTGGAGTCCCATCCGCTTCGGCTACTTCTTCCGGGGCGCTGGTCTGCTGCCAGTTCCCGAGTTCGGCCTGCGGGCTCTGAACGACCGATTCGAATTGGCGTGAAACGGGTGGTCCGGTCGAAGCCTTGTCGGAGGATTGGCGGGGTGCGCTGGAAACCACCCGCTTCTCCGGTCGGCTTGCCTCCAGTCCCTGAACCACCGCCTCCACGATGGCCTGCTTGAGAGGACCCGGGCGATGCAGGCGAATCTCGCGCTTGGCGGGATGCACGTTGACGTCCACCAAGGCGGGATCGAGCTCGATCCACAACCAGGCGGCGGGATGCAAGCCATCTGCAACCGCGCCGCGAAACCCTTCTGCCAGAGCGCGAGAAATCACGGCATCCTCGACCGGCCGACCGTTCAGGAAGACATGCTGATGGCGCCGCCCCTTGCGCGCGTGATTGGCAGGGAGCACGAAGCCCTCGACCGCAACCCCCTCGCACTCTTGGCGGGGCAATTCGATCAGTTCGCCCGCCAGCTCGGGGCCGACCAACTGCCGCACGCGGTCGACGCGTTTCTCCACGCCGGCCAGATCGAGCACCTCCTTGTCGTTGCGGCGGTAGCGCAGGCGCATCCAGGGCGCGGCCAAGGCATGCAGGCGGAGTTGATGCTCGACGTGGGCCGCTTCGCTGGATTCGGCGCGCAAAAACTTGCGGCGTGCCGGCATGTTGAAGAAGAGCGACTTCGCCTCGATGGTGGTGCCGGGCGCGCAACCGGCGTCCCTGACGTCGCGCAGCTTGCCGCCGTCCACCTGGATCTCGGTGCCCGCCACCGCATCCGGCTCGCGGGTAATCAGGCGAAAGCGGGAGACGCTGGCGATGCTCGGCACCGCCTCACCGCGAAAACCCAGCGTGCAAATCGCGGCCAGATCCGCCGCCTCGCGCAGCTTGCTGGTGGCGTGGCGCTCGAGGCAGAGCAGTGCATCGTCGCGCGACATGCCGCAGCCGTCATCCTCGACGCGGATCAGCGACACTCCCCCGCCTCGGATCTCGACGCGCACCTCCTTCGCGCCGGCATCGATGCTGTTTTCCACCAGTTCCTTGACCACCGAGGCCGGACGCTCGACCACCTCACCCGCAGCCACTTGGCTGGCGAGGGTGTCCGGAAGCACGCGTATGATGGCCATCACCGAAGAGCCTACTTGGCAGGCCATGCTCGCCAAGATCGAAGCGCCGCAAATTGGAGGTATTTTAGGCTCCACCCTGCGGCCAGATTGCCCTTAGCTCGCGCCGCCCTCCCACGGGCACATCTCGACATGGCTGGTTTTTTCAAATCCCTCTACAACAAGGTCACCAATCGCGCTGAAATCGACTGGGACGAACTCGAAGCCGATCTCATCTCCGCCGACCTCGGCGTGCGCATGACCATGGAGATCATCGACGAACTGCAGGAGCTCGGCCGCGAAGTCACCGCCGAGGACGTGGTCGAAACCACCCGCCGGCACATCGCCCAGAAGCTGCCCCCCTACCTCGCCACCCTTACCCCGCGCGAGGACGGCAAGCCCTATGTCATCCTGGTGGTCGGGGTGAATGGCACCGGCAAGACCACCTCCTGTGCCAAGCTTGGCAAATGGCTCAAGGGGCAGGGCCACAGCGTGAGTTTGGTTGCCGCCGATACCTTCCGAGCCGCCGCCGTCGAACAACTTCAGCGTTGGGGTGAACGCCTCGACATTCCGGTGGTCACCGGCAATCCCAATGCCGATCCCTCCTCGGTCTGTTTCAACGCTCACCAGCAGGCCATCGCCAATGGCACCAAGTTTCTCATCTGCGACACCGCGGGTCGCCTGCATACCCGCCACAACTTGATGGAAGAACTCGGCAAGATCCGCCGAACCCTCGCCAAGCAGGACGAGACCGCCCCCCATCTCACCCTGCTGGTGGTCGATGCCAGCACAGGCAACAACGCCATGCAGCAGGCGGAGGCCTTCCATAAAGCGGCCCCGCTTGATGGCCTCATCGTCACCAAACTCGACGGCTCCTCCAAGGGCGGGATTGCCGTCAGCATCTACGAACAGCTCAAGATCCCACCCCGCTTCATCGGCACCGGCGAGGAGCCCGAGCAATTCCTCGCCTTCGACCGCGACTTCTTCGTAAAGGAAATCCTCTAACACTCTGTCCAACTGCGTTTTCGAGAAGAACGCAGGCAACATCGGCAAGGGCAAGCCGCAGACCGAGGTTTCATGGTCGATTCGGGCGAAGCAGCATCACCGCCGCATGGAAATTGGGCTGCAGCCCCAATTTCTAATTTCCCAATGACTTTTCCTTCTCCGGTAGATGCTCGAGGCAGTATTCCTTCCCATCGGCACTGATGCGGAATTCGAGCTTGGGATCGCTGACGTCGGTCCTGCCGCATTCGGCGCATTCGTGAAAGGCCGCGGTCCCGGGCTCCTTGGCAGTCTCGAACTGGCGCCGCCTCTTGGCTGCCTTGACCACCGTCGCGCGGCCCCGCAGGGCCGGCAATGCCGCCCACAGCAGGTAGTTCGCGAAAGCCAGGAAGATGAACAAGGCATCCATGTATTTCTGCTCGATGAGTGAACCGATCACGCCGAGAATCAGACTGATGCCCAGAATCCAGGCCAGCCAGCGCACTTGCACCGGCAGGATGAAGAAAATCAGAAATTCGACCCGTGGGAACAGGGTCGCAAAGGCCAGGAAAGAGGATAGGTAGAGCATCAGTCCCGAACCGACCATGACCGTGGGCGAGAGGAAATTGCCGACCAGCAGCCCGAGAATTCCGGTGTAGTAGAACAGGGAGGTGCGAAACACTCCCCAGGCTCCCTCCAGGGCATCGCTGATCATGAAGGCGATCAACACCATGAAGAAAAAGAAGATGATGGCCAAAAATCCTGCTCCCCGGAAGGCTGAGGAGGCAAAAAGGAAGGTCACCAGCCGCCAAACCTCGCCCTCGAAAATGAGTTCCCGGTTGAATTCCAGAATCAGCCCGATGTCGGGGCGCACGATCTGGAGCATGAAGACCAGGGCGTGGAGGATGGCGTAGAAACGCAGGAAACCCGGAAATGCCAGCCAGCCACAGCGCCGCTCGAGACGGTTCATCCAATTCATTGGGATGAGCATCGGGATTTGGTACCGATTGGCAAGAGGTCTGTGCCCCTGAATGATCGCAGTGCTTTCGGCCACCCTGATTGACAAACCGCCTGCGCTTTCCATGATCCCCATACGATGACGGAATTGAACGCCTCTCCCCTCGAAAGCACCCACCTCGAACTGGGCGCGCGCCTCGTCCCCTTCGCCGGCTGGAACATGCCGGTCCAATATAGCTCCATCATCGACGAGCACCACGCCGTGCG
>JAWVYP010000036.1:0-14880 GCA_033722655.1 Akkermansiaceae bacterium
GGAATAGAAGAATTCGGCATCCTCGTTTGCATCAGCAAAGGCGAACATCTTCTGGGCTAGTGCGGCATCCTTGTCGTGCTCACCCAGGGTGGCGCCAACGAACTTGGCGTTGGGCGCGTTGAAATCCTTTTTCAGGTCATTGAAGAGGTACGCCAGGTTCTTGTCGTATTCGGCGGGGTTGCCTTTGTTCTCGGAGCAGCCCTGCCACCAGAAGAATCCGGCCACTTCGTATTCCTTGGCACCAGGATAATAGAGCTCGAGGTTTCTCAGGGCTTCCTGGGCGGCACCGACGTCATTGTCATACTTAAGGCCTGCGTACCAGCCTTTCTCTGCCTTGATGGCTTCGCTGACCTTGCGATTCCCATACTCGGAGTCGCCCTGATAGGACAGGCCCTTGGTTCCCGTCCCATCCGCACTGGGCGGCAACAAATCCCAGCCCAGGGCACGATTACCCACACAGGATTTCAGGATCAACACCGGTGCATCCATGGCATGGCCCAGGTAATTGCCAATGCCGATTTCGGGACCAATCTTGCCGTTTCCGTTGCCATTGGCAGCGGTCATCCAGTCATTGTGAGCCAGCGAGCCGTTGTTGAAGAACACGTTGCGCACGTCCTTGCGGACATTCCAATTGCCTTCATCGTCGACCAGGTAGGGATACTTGTCGGCGGCACTACCCTTGATCTGGTTGACATTGCCAAAGCCCAGCATGTTGGACTGGCCCATCAGGATGAAGACCTGCACCGGCTTGCTCATGTCGGCCTCCTTGCCGTCGGGATCGGGCAGCACATCGGGCACCTCGGCGACCCCGATACTGCCACCTCCCCCCGCATCTCCATCCTCTGCCGCAGCCAGTTTGGGGCCTTCCTCCTTGGCATAGGCGATGTCATCAGCGGAAAGCAGCGACTCGTCAAAGGTCACCTCGCGGCCATTCATGTCGACGGTGACCTTGCCGGTGTCGGCATCGTAGGAGACCAGCGTGCCTTCAAAAGTCTTGGAGCCATCGGAGTTGGTCCAGGTGCGGGCGTGGGCGGAGGAAATCAGCAGGCCACAGCAGGCGGCGGCGAGCAAGGTCGTCAGGGCTTTCTTGGTTTTCATGATTGGGGGGCTGGCTTGTTTTTATGAATACAAATATCAATTTGGATCATTTTTGCAGCCCGTCCAGCCGAAAGCGGAACCCGGCTGCTCGGGCTGAATCAGGGAGTTTTGCCCTCTTTGGCCTCCTCGAATGAAATCAGTCTGGGCGTCGGCTTCTGCTCATTGTCGATGTTCTCGAGGATTTTCTTCCAGCCGCGGGCAAAGCGGCCACCGGCAAAGCTTCGCATCAGCTTCTCGTCGGCCTTGATGATTTCCACTGCGTCCTTGGAATAAACGCCGTAGGCCTGCAACACGCTTTGCACGGCGCGGATCTTGAAGCTGTGCTTGCCGTCCGCAGTATCGAGGGTCTCCATCGCCCAGTCGATGCCGTCCTCAATGCCCAAGCGAGCCAGAACCTGACCGCCGGGCCCCAGGGTTGCCCCCGGGTTGTGATAGGAATGGAACTCGGGATTGCGGTTGCGCACCACCATCCGGACCTCCTCGGCCACCAGCGGGAAATCCTCGGCAGGCATGTGGGCGATCATCTTCATCGCATTGCCCCGCGCTCCCTGGCGCGGGTTGCGCGAAAGTCGGCGCACTGCCTCGTAGAAGAGCTTCTTGTCTTTCACCAGGCCGTCGGCATGGGGGTTCTTCGAGGCAATCACGATGGCATTGCCGAGACCTTCCTCGATCACCCCGTAGGGATCTTCCTTCTCGGCAGCCAGAAGGCCGATCATGTCCTGATAGTAGGTTTTGGCATGCGGCTGGTGCCAGGATACCGCGGAAGCCGCCTGCTGCTTGAGCTCCATACCGGCTTCGGGATCCCGCAGGACGCCACCGATCAGCTCCATGCGCGGTCCGGCCCATTCCGGCGGGCACTTGTAGCCAAAGAAGCCGATGGCGCTGTCCTTTTCCAGCGGACTGCCCGACCTGATGAGTTCTTCCACCTTACCGAGGAAGTCCCCTTCCCGCTCGCGCAGGGCCCACACCGCCCGGCGGCGAACTTGTGGCGCCTCGTGCCCGAAAAGAGCGAGCAAGCCGTCGATGGACTGACTCTTGTAGTCGATCTGGCTCTGGTCACAGATGGCCATGGCATCCTCGCGACTGGCCCAGATGGATTCATCGGCATCCTTGCCGGTGATGAAGAGCACCTTGCGTGGCGTGCAGTAGTTGAGCAGCAGGGCCCCATCGGTGTTGATCGCCTTGTGGTCCTTGCCGTTGTAGGTGAAGCGGTCGTCCCAAGTGCGATACAGGGTGTAGAGCCAGCGCGAGCGCTTGTGGTATTCCTGCGTCACCTCGGGGCCCGCAACATTGGCTCCCAAGGGCGACCAGAGCACGTTGAAGAAGTAGGAGGCGTGACCGGTTTCCAGGCGGTCATAATCGGCTGCGACCTGGCGGGAGAAAAACCTGGCGGCGTCCTGATTTCCGGCAAGCGACATCGCAATCGCGGCCGAACCGCTCATGCCGTTGTTGTTGAAGTCGCGGCTATTGGGGTCGTGCACGCCGTAGGGAATGGTGCCCTTGCCCACATAGGTCTCAAAAAAGCCCGCACAGCGCTCCACGGCCTCGTCCAACTCGGGATCGGAAATCCCGCAGGCCTGGGCAAGGTTCAAGCCGATGAAGCAGGCCAGGCTGGGCTGGTTGATGTGCGAATAGCCCGGCAGACGGCCATCGCGGGCAGTGGAGATCATGCGGTGGCCCCAGGTACCAGCCGCACACTGGCCCTTGGAGAGCGCAAGTGCATAGGCCTCGATGGCGGGCAGCACGGACTTGTCGCCGGTGAGCAGCTGGTATTCGGCCAGGGCAATGAGTGAATAGCCCCAGTACCAACTCACCAGACCCATGTCCTTGCCGCCCTGAGTGACGGCAATCATGGCTTCGCGGTCGGGATTGGCCCAGGACTGCTTGGGCAGGCTGGCTTTGACGTAATCGAGATACTTCTTCTCACCGGTCGCCATCAAGCCGAGGTGGCCGACGGGCAGCCGGTCGTCCTTCAGGCCCTCCTCATCGGCAATCAAGCGCTCGGCAATGGCGGTGACCAGGGCATCGGTCTTGGCGCAGTTGGCGGGGGCGGTGGGACTGAAGGTGCCATAGGCCTTGAGTTGCAGCTCCGCGCTCTTGCCGCCCTTGAGGGTCAGTACCAGTCGTCCCTTCTGCGCCGGGCCTTCGGCTTCATTGATGGCCTTGGCGAGTTCCCGACGTGGATTGCCCGAGAACTTCTTGCCATTCACTCCGATGACCACGTCGCCCTTCTTCAACTTGCCATCGGCAGGCGAACCCTTGTCGACTTCGGTGATCTTGATCTCCTTCTTGCCGGTGGCACCGGTCAGGCCGGTTGGGCCCATGAGGTGGGCAGAGGTTTTGGCATTGAGGACCGTGCAAAAAATGGCGGATGTCACCGCTAGGGCGACCAGGCACAATGAAGGCTTGGGAATCATGAGGGGGCTTTTTGGGGAGAGCTGGGAAACAGCCGGGCAGGCATTGAGCCAGAAATGTGCGCCGATGGGGAGTCAAAAGAGACTCTTGAGCGTCACCTTCACTTCGGCTGGCGCAGGACCGGATAGGCCTCCAGCACCTTGGGGTGAATGGTGTTGGGCCAGCCATCGTTTTCCTGCGGCTCGCCCGGGGTGCTGCGGCCATCGCGGATGGCCTTGGCGAGCAGGGCGGCGAGGGCATCTGCCTTGTCGGGATGCTGTGCGACCAGGTTGGTGGACTCCAGCAGGTCCTGCTTCAGGTTGTAGAGCTGGACCACTGGCAGGTCCTTTTTCGTGTAGGCTTTATTGGGTTTGGGATCGCTCCAGCCGCCCGAGCCGGGGCAGAGCGCCAGCTTCCAGTCTCCCTGACGGATGGCAAAGGAACCCGCGATGGAATGGTGGATGGTATAGGGGCGGATGGGCTTCGCGTGATCCGCATCTTCGAGCAAGGGTACCAAGGAATAGGAATCCTCACCCGCATTGTCGGGCAACTTGAAACCGATCAGCTCAGCGACCGTGGCCATGTAGTCGACCGAGCAAATGGTCTGGTGGCATTGGCTGCCCTTCTTCACCTCATCCGGCCAGCGCACGATGAAGGGCACGCGGTGGCCACCCTCGAAGATGTCCGCCTTGTGTCCGCGCAGGTTGCCGTTGGGGTAATGACCCTTGGCGATCAGCTGGGGAATCTTAGCCGCGGGGGAGCAGCCGTTGTCAGTGGTGAAAATGACCAGGGTATTGTCGGCAATCCTGAGGCGGTCGAGCTCGGCAAGCACCTGGCCCACCACCCAGTCGGTTTCCATCACGAAATCCCCGTAGGGACCAATGGCACTCTGGCCCTGCCAATGCTCGGAGGGAACGATGGGCGTGTGCGGGCTCGTCAGGGGCAGGTAGAGGAAGAACGGCTGGTCGGCGTGGTTTTCGACATGCCCCGAAATGAAGGAGCGGGCCTCGCGTGCGAAGTCCCGGAGGCAGTTGATCGCCTCGAAGTCCTTGCCGGCCGGGCCGGGGCGAACCCATTTCTTGGAGACGGTCGGGATCTCGGTCGGCTTGTCGTCGCGCAGGTAGACGTAAGGGTACATGTCGAGGGAAGCCGGAATGATGAAGGAAGTGTCGAAGCCGAGCGCCAGTGGCCCCCCGCTGACCTGCCTGTGGTAATCCACATCCCAGCCATCTCCCTTGGTCGGGCCTTCCGTGGCCTTGCGCTTCGCACCGTCGGGCAGCTTGTGCCAGCCGAGACCCAGATGCCACTTGCCGACAATGCCGGTGCGATAGCCCTGGGCCTTGAGCATGGAGGCCACCGTCATCCGATCTTCCGGAATCAGCGGCTCACTCAAACCCCAGGTGACGCTCTTCTTGAGCGGCGAGCGCCAGTTGTAGCGTCCGGTGAGAATGGAATAGCGGGTTGGCGTGCAGACCGAAGAGGTGGTGTGGGCATCCGTGAAGCGCATGCCTTCCTCTGCCAGGCGATCGATGTGGGGTGTGGCCGCCAGTCCGCCGGTGTGGGAGACGTCCCCCACCCCCTGGTCATCGGCGAGAATGAAAACCAGATTGGGTGGTCCTGCCTTGGGCTTGAAATGGGTCGTCCCATGCTTGGATCTTGGCTGTCCGTGGGCGACAGAGAAAAGAAGCGCGAGCAGGACTAAAAAGTTCAGATGTTTCACTGCCCGTGATTACGCTCAGGGCCCGCCAAACCTTTCTGCGTGGTGAAATTGTTGCGATTTTATCCCGTCACCCTCGCTCCATGCCAGGAGGGCAATCCCATGGAGTTGATTTCCGGCAATTCCATCCGATGGTGCCCCATCCCCCAACCACCGTGGCCAACAACCCCATCCAGGAATTCTTTGCCAAGCGAATGCGCCGCCTGCTGAGCAACAGCGAGGACGGCATGCCGCCGTGGGTTGATGAGATCGACACCGAGGAGGGCGCTGGCTACTACCTGCCCCACGAGGCCCCCTGGGTGGTCCACGCCAACCTCGGCACCCTGGTCGGCGGCATCCGTGCGCTGCTGATGCAGGCCCTGCACCCCGGCAGCCTGGCCGGCGTGCGCGACCACTCCCGCTACAAGGACGATCCCTTGGGCCGTCTCGCCGGCACCATCCGCTGGCTGACCATCACCACTTTCGGTTCCAAACAGGCCATCGGGCGCGAGGCCGCGCGGGTCATGGGCATGCACGCCAAGGTCAGGGGCGACTACCAACCGGCCAAGGGAGGGCGCTGTCCCTACAGGGCGGCTGACAAGGATTTGCTGCTGTGGGTGCATGTCGCCTTCATGGATTCCTTCCTGCGCGCCCATGAATTGTACACCGACATTCCCATTCCCGGAGGATCCGACGCCTACGTTCGCCTGTGGGCGCGGTCGGTCGAACCCCTCGGTCTGAGCCAGGCCCCCAAGACCGAGTCCGAGCTGCGTGCCTGCCTCGAAGAATTCCGGCCCAAGCTGGTGGTCTCAGACGACACTCGCGAGGTGTTGCACTGGATCAAGTATCCACCCCTGCCCCTGGCCGCGCGCCCCATCTACCGCCTGCTTTTCCAGGCGGCCGTGGTCAGCATGCCCGATGGCTACCGGGAGCTGCTCGGCTTTCACACCCTGCCCGATCCCGTGGTCATGTCCGCCACCCGCGCCTATCTCAAGCTGATGCGCCTCGCCATCGGCCCGGACAGCCCCCTGGAGGAAGCCGGCATCGAGCGGCTCAAGCGAGCGGGATTGGTGGAGGCAAGCTCGTGACTTAGCTACAGGCTTCACAAAGATACACATTTAGACTGATGATCATGCGACCATGCTCATCGACTTTCTCATTCAAACCGGCTGGATCACGGCTGGCCTCGTGGCGCTGATTCCCGTGGTCCTGATTGCCTACCGCATCACGGACAAGATCCTGCAGCCTCCGGGAGTCGATCTGGTCATCGGCCTCTACACCTTCATTCCCTGGATTGTCGGCTACTGCCTGTGGGACTGGTCGGGCGTGCTGGCCTCGGTGCTCGCCGAGGTGCTCTGCCTGCACATTTTCTGCATCGCGGACCGCCTGGTGCGCGGACGGCCCACCCGCACCATCATGCAGGCCAATCACCAGCTGGTCGGCGTTTTACGCAACCAACTCGGCCTCCACGCCACCCTGCCCGCCGTCCCCCTCTTCTGGGCGGTGCGACTCGGCAGCTTCACGGTTTATCCCCTGGTCGCCCTGTTTGCCAAACTTCCCCAATACAAACACAAGGAATGGGTGACCATCTCGCGCCAGAAGTTCGAGGGACTGATCGGCTACGATATGGTCTGGTGCCTCTACTGCGACTGGATGACTGGCCTCTGGTCGCTGGTCACCGAGCAGTTGCGCAACGTCGAGTCCTTCTGGTGCCCCATCCGCTTCCACGCCGACAAGAAGTGCGAGAACTGTGTGAGCAGCTTTCCCGACCTCGAGGAGTGGACCGACCACCGGGCCTCCACCAATGAAGTGGTTGACCTGCTGAAGGAGAAATACGAGGGCCGCGAGTCCAACAGCTGGTGGGGCCACAAGGAACGCTGCAACTCCTGCCCGTCTTCGGCCGATCCAGCCGATTCCAACCACTCCGAGCACCAGGGGTCCGCCTGAACCCTCCCGAACCCTGCGTGCGACCATGCCCCTTTTTACCTCCAACGCATCTCCCGCCTGCGCGAGGCGCTGAACCGCCAGATCCAGCGCTGAGGGTCAGGAAAATCACGTGGACTCCTCCGCAATTTTGGACAAGCTAGGCAGCAGTCCATCATGAAAAGCCTCCCCCCATTCACTTCCTGGTTCATCGCGCCCACCCTCCTGCTCGCCAGCTGCGACACCAAGCAAACGGGCGGCAAGGCAGATGCCGATGGCCAAGCCGCCGAAGCCAGTCCGGATTCCGCCACCACCTCCGGCAAGCCCACGGACCTGTCCGCTCCAAATGCGCCCACCGAATACACCAAGCCCTATCAGGACATCCTCGCCAAGGTGAATGCGCAATGCCCGGACCAATATCCGGAACTCGTCACTCCCCTGCCCGATGAGCACGAGCTGGCCACCATGGACATCGACCAGCTGATGGGCATGCTCGATAGCTGGAATCCGGTGCTGCGCATGGAGGCCGCCAAGGAACTGGGCAACCGCGGCACCGAGGTCATCGCCGAGCTTCGCCAGGGCACCCGCTCCGCCAAGGACAAGATCCGGGCCGGTTCCGCCACCGCGCTTGCCGCCGTCTGCAGCAAGCTCAGGAGCGAGGAGCTGCCCGAGGGCCTGACCGAGGACTTCATCCGCCTGACCACCGACGAAGAGCACGAGGTGCGCGTCGCCGCCCTCAACGCCCTCAGTGCCCTTGCCCCCAAGACGCGGGAAGCGCAACTGGCCATCCTCGCCATGTGCACCGATCCCGACGAATACCTCGCCCAGGATGCCATGGTCACCCTCAACAAGAGCTTCGAGCTGCACAAGCTGCCCATCGAAGACATCGAGGCGGGAATCAAGGCTGCCATGACCGGCCCCCTGCCCAACGGCAAGGGCCACATCGTCAAGATCATCACCAAACTGAAACCCGAGGACCAACGCCGCTTCATTCCGACCCTGGTCGAGCACGTCAAATGGATCCCAAGGCGCGACACCATGTTTGCCGCCGGTGGCCAGGAGGAGGCCATCGAAATGCTCACCCGGATGGGAGTCACCGAGGTGGTGCCCCACCTGCCGGGTATCAGCGACAAGGTGGTACGTGGGCCAGGCCTCTACCTGCCCGTGCTCACTTCCCTCCAAGCCTATGGCAAGGACGCCAAGCCCGCCCTGCCGGAGCTCAAGCGCATGCTCGCCGACCTCGAAAGCAAGGGCCGGGACTCCGAATTCGCTCCCCCGCGTGAGCTCGAGGCTTACATCAAAGAGCTCAAGAAGACCATCGAACTGATCGAAAGCCACTGACCCCCCATTCTCCCCCGCCGCCATGAACGCTTTTCTCCCACTCTCCCTCCTGCTGCTGATCCCTCTCAGCCACGCCCAGGAACGCGAACTCGCCAAGCTGCCGTCCCATCTCACTCCCGTACCCTACATGGGCGTGCGCAACTGGCACCTCACCCAGAACCTCGGAGCCACCGGCGCGCGCGGCTGGATCGCAGGAGAAAAGGGCGACAGCCACGACAGCCGCGAAATCCTCATCAAGAGCATCGAGCCGGGCTCCCCCGCCGATGGCATCCTGCAACCCTACGACCTCATCATCGGTGCGGCCGTGCCACCCGACACGCCGGCCAGCAGCTGGACGAGCGCTCCGCCCCTCAAGCCCTTTGAAACCGACGCCCGCCTAGCCATCGCCCGCGCCATCACCTGGGCGGAGAGCGAGGCCGGCAAGGGCGAACTCAAGCTGCTGCGGGTGCGCAATGGCGAAGAGGAGCGCGTGACCATCGAGCTCCCCGTGATGGGCACCTACAGCGACACCGCCCCCTTCAACTGCCCGAAGTCGGCAAAAATCGTCGCGGATGCGGCCGTCTTCCTCGCCAAGCACATGCCCGGCGATGGCTACACCCCCGGCGTGGGCGACCCCCATCATGCCGGGCTGCTGCTCGCCACCCACGATCCCCAATACCTCGACCACGTCCGCCGCAGTGCCGTGCGCATGAGTGAGCTGCACACCATCACCGACGCCGGCCACGAAACCTGGCGCTGGGGCAACACCAACACCTTCCTCTGCGAATACTATCTGGCCACCGGCGACGAACGCGTGCTGCCCACCATCGAGGGCTACGCCAAGGTCCTCACCGACGGCCAATGCAACCCCGGCACCTGGGGCCACCGCGGCGTGCCCAACTGGACCCCGCCCGGTTACGGCTCGGTCAACTCCACCGGCCTGGTCTGCTTCTACTCGCTCATTCTCGGCAAGCAGGCCGGCGTCACCTATTCGGATAAGGCCATCGCCAACAGCGCGGGCTTCTACGGCAAGTATGCCGGTCGGGGCAACATTCCCTACGGCGACCACACGCCCTACTACGACACCAGCAACGGCGGCAAGGCCGGCAAGGCGGCCCTCTGCTTCTACATGCTCGACGCCCATCCCGCGGCCCAGTGGTTTGCCCGCCTCAGCGCCAGCTCCAACCTCAAGAGCTTCGAGGGTGGTCACAGCGGCAACTACTTCAACCAGACCTGGACCCCGCTCGGCGTGCAGCTCGCCGGACCCGAGAATACCATCGCTTTCTGGAAGCGCTTCCTTTCCTACCGCGACCTCTGCCGCCGCCGCGACGGCTCCTTCATCGCCCAGCCCTGGCCCCACAAGCGCGAGGGCGACCTTGGCACCGGCAACTACGTCAGCAAGGGCCCGATGTGGAACACCGGCGGTTTTGCCCTCAGCTACTTGGCCGGCACCGAACGCCTCGCCATGCTCGGCCGCCGCGATAGTTGCTTTGCGGTGGACGCCCCCAAGGAGCTCGCCCCCGCCCTCAGCCAGTTCAGGGCCAAGGACTTTGCCGCAGCCGCCGCCACTGCCGCCCAACTCAAGAGCTCGGCGGATGCCCGCGTCGCCAAGCTCGCCGCCCAACTCGAAGGGGTGGCCCAACGCAACCTGGAGAGCATTCCCCTCACCCTCGCCAGCATGGAAGAGAGCCTTGAAAAGGGAGACCTCTTCACCCTCAAGCACCAGTTGCTGGCCATCGAGTCCGTCATCGATCCCGCCGATGAGCGACTGACCAGGTATCGCGAGGCCATGGATCACCCCGAAATCGAGACCATCCTGAAGAACGGCGACATGTATCACCGCGGCATCAAGGGCATGGCCATGGAGGGCGAGAAAGGCTTCATCACCTGCGTCCCCGTCGTCGAAGGCCGTGGCCGGAGCTTGCTCGAGCACCTGGCCCGCAAACCTGAAGAACCCTACGGCAAGTTGGCCGCCGAAGCCCTCGCCGAATCCGAGCCCTACAGCGGACGCGCCGGCAAACCCCTGGTGGCCTTCAAGGCGGGTGGCGAACACGGCCCCAAAAAGACCCACACCATCCAGGTGGAAATCGAGCTCGAAAACGCCGAGAAATTGCGTGAGCTCTACTTCAGCTACAAGATGGCCAAGCTCATCAAGCTGCGCGTCAACGGCACCTTGGTGCTCGACCTCAAGCTGAGCGGACGGCCGGACAGCCGCGACGTCACCCTGCTGCTCAAGCCCGTCACCTCCGAACTGCTCCAGGACGGCAAGAACCTCATCACCCTCGACTTTGAACCGGCCGACAAGACCTTCGAGGCGTCCTTGAGCTTGCCGCGTTGAAGGGACGGATGGCGCCACCGCTCAAATGGGACTGATGGGAGAAATGGGAGTTATATTTGATTTCTGGACTTCGTAGTCCTAGAGGAAATACCGTCACTTCCAGATGAAAGCCTTGTTCCTGATTGCCGCCCTGCTCGCCACTGCCCTGACTGCTTCTGCCGAAGAGTGGCAGACGCTCTTCAAGACCGGCGACGATCTCAAGCACTGGAAAGCCGCCGAGAATCCGGAGTCCGTGAAGCTCAATGACGAGGGCAACCTTGTGCTCAACGGCGAACGCGCCCACCTCTTCTACATGGGCGCGGACGGCGAGGCATCCTGGAAGAACTTCGAATTCGAGATCCAGTTCAAGACTTCAGAGAACGCCAATGCCGGCGTCTTCTTCCATACCACCTGGCAGGAAAAGGGCTGGCCCGGCAAAGGCTACGAGGCACAGATCAACGCCACCCACAAGGACCCGCGCAAGACCGGCAGCATCTACGCCTTCAAGGACGTGGCCGAGCCCGGTCACAAGGACGAGCAATGGGTGACCATGACCGTCAAGGTGGTCGACAACACCGCCACCGTCTCGGTCAACGGCGAGGTCACCAACGAATACACCCAGCCCGAGGACCACAAGCCAGCCAAGAAGCGCTTTGACGAGGGAACCTTTGCCCTCCAGGCCCACGATCCGGGTAGCGTGGTGGTGGTACGCAGCTTCAAGGTGAAGCGCCTTCCCTGAGCTTGGAGGAGATTGGCCACTGCCTAACTTCACACCTCCGAGATTGACGCCAGGCATCTGAACATTGGAGACTCCGATGTTCATGAAAGCCTCCACCATCAAAGCCACCCTGATTGCCAGCTGCGGCGCCCTGATCGCAGCCTCACTCGGATCGCTTGCCAAAGCGGATCCCTACTATGCCGACAAGAGCGGCATGAAACTCTTCAATCCCTATCCCAAGACGGAAGGTCGCGGGAGCGGATCCTGGACCGTGCGCTACTTCGGACCGGTCGGCATCGGCATCGAGCTGGTGCGTCCCGGCATGACGATGAAGATCAAGAACGTCGAGGAAGGCTCGCCCGCCGACCAGACCGGCAAACTCAAGAAGGGCCAGATCATCGAGAGCATCAACGGCACCGTTCTCAAGGACATCGACCCGCGCTTCATCCTCGGCGATCTCATCACCCAAGCCGAGGCCACCGACGGCAAGATCAATCTCAAGATCCAGGGCGAAGGCGTGGTCACCGTGCAGATTCCCGTGATGGGCTCGTACAGCCCGACCTGGCCGGTCAACTGCGACAAGTCCGACAAGATTGTGCGCAAGCTGGCCGACCTGCTCGCCGAGCAGGAAAAGCCGAAGTGGGGTTCGGTCATCTTCCTGCTCTCCACCGGCGAGGAGAAGGACCTCGAGGTGGTCAGGAAGTGGATGAAGAACGCCGATGAGATCTACGGCAACATGAACTGGGCCACCGGCTACAACGGCCTCGGCCTCTGCGAATACTACCTGCGCACCGGCGACAAGAGCGTGCTGCCGGTGATCAAGCGCCTCAGCGAGCAACTCAAGGACAACCTCTACAGCGGTGGCTGGAGTGGACGCGGCGCCCCCGCCGCCTTCACCTACTCGGTCGGCTCGGGTCAGGTCCATGCCTCGGGCGTGAACTGCATGAGCTTCCTGATGATGGCCAAGCTCTGCGGCGTCGAAGTCGACGATTACATGATGAAATCGGCCTGGAAGCAGTTCTACCGCTACGCCGGCCACGGCAACGTCGCCTACGGCAACACCTATCCCGAAGGCGGCTTCCGCGACAACGGCAAGACCAGCGGCCTCGCCTACGCACTCGGTGCTGCTGCCCTGCTTCACCCGGATGGTGAGAACACCACCTACGCCAGGGCCCGCGACAACTCCGCCATGAAGGCATTCTACGCCACCAACTGGTTCCACGCCGCCCACACCGGTGGCGGCATGGGCGAGATCTGGCACCACACCGCCATGCACCAAGTGCGCGAAAAGCGCCCCCAACAGTTCCGCTCCTACTTCGACACCCGCCGCTGGGTGATGGAACTCTCACGCCGCTGGGACGGCTCCATCGCCATCGCCGGCATGGACGACCGCTACAACCGTTCGGCCACCGATTGCTCGGGCGACCGGGCCTGGGGCACCTTCTTTGCCCTGACCTACACCCTGCACCGCAAGCAACTGCAGATCTTCGGCGCCCCGCGCAGCCCCCATGCCAAGAGCGAAGCCATCCCCATTCCCTGGGGCAACGAGGCCGATGAAATCTACCACTCCATCGAGCCCATTCCGGGTGGTCCCCTGACCATGCAGGACCTGCTCAACGAAACCGTCGAGAACGGCTCCTCTGTCCCCTTCCTCAGCTACGTCAGTGACGAGAATGTCACCGACGAGACCTTGATGAAATACCTTCACCATCCCGAATACGGATACCGCGAGGCCACCATGCGCGACGTGGTGCAGAAGGGCAGATTCCACCTCGTCCTGCCCCTCTTGAGGCATACCGACACTCGCCTGCGCCAATGCGGTCTGCTGGCCATCACCGGCATGTTCAAGGGCCGGGCCATGCCACAGGACCAGATCACCCCGGAAATGTGGGAGGAAGTCAGCAAGATGGTCATGGACAAGGACGAGGCCTGGTGGACCGCGCTCTATGCCGTCAAGGCCATGGCCCGCGCCGACCAAGCCTTCATCGGCAAGCATCGCGATCGCCTGCTGGAGTTCCTCACCTACTACGACAGCCCCTGGCTGGAAACCGATGCCCACCTGGCCCTGTCCAAGATTGCGGTCGAGCCGGAACACTACAAGGTGCTGCTCCCCGTCCTACTGGAAAAGACCTCCAAGTTTAGGGTCGACAACGCCAGCTTCCAATCCGCCAGGGCCATCACCGATGCGCTCAAGGGTGCCAGCCCGGAAATCAAGGAATTCGCCGCCCCCCTGGTGAAGACCACCTACACCAGCATTCCCGAAGTGGTCACCGAACCCCACACCGGGGCCGTCTTCGGTCGGGGCGCCAAGGTCATCCGCTCGCGCATCGGCATGATTGCCCAGTCGGTTCCGGGCGGTGAGGACTTCGTCCGGCAACAGCCCAAGACCACCCTCGAGTCCTACAAGAGCGGCAAGGCATCCGACGAATACCGTTACAGCGGCAAGTTCGAGCCCAATCCCGAGGTCATCGGCACCTGGGAGTGGTGCGTCTGGCCAGCCGCCAACAAGCCCGAGGAAATCAATCCCAAGATCGACGCCTGGATCAAGAACCAGACCAAGGGCGGGAAGTCGCTGCCCAGGAAACTTGAGCGGCCCAAGGATACCCTCGTCATCAAGGACAATGGCAAGGTGGAAAAGTCGAAGTTCTACCGCGGCTATTTCTGGTCGGGCAATCGCTTGATCGGCATCGATGATTCCCAGGCGCTGAAGATGGCCGTGGTCAACCTAGGTGGTCGCGACTTCCTGGTGGTGGAGAGGGGCGGCTTCAACAAGACTCCCGAGACCGAGGAGGAAGCCACCTCCGGCGTCCCTGCCGATTATCACTGCGGCTACCACATCTACATGCGGCGCCAGTGATGGCGCTTCGTGTTCCTAGTTCCTAGTTCCTGGTTCCTGGTTCCTAGTTCCTGGTTCCTGGTTCTTGGTTCTAAGTTCCTGGTTCCTGGTTCCTGGTTCCTGATTTGAAGCCCGGCACGCATCGCGTGACCGGGCTTTCTTTTTCTACAGGGGCGGTCATCGACCATCCTCCTCGATGAAAGCATCGACACCGCACCCAAGGACCAAGCACCAAGGACGAGCGCGCAGCGCTCAAAACAAACTCTCCTGCCCCTCGATCTCCTCCTCCGCTGCCTTACTCCTGCCGACCCCGGCGAACTGAGTTTCAAGCTATTAGCCCGGATATTTCATGATTCTCGTGGGCGAGGCGCAGGAATTCCCGATCTTGCCAAGGCCGACGCTGAAAACGCAGGCAGGGCTGAGTTGACACTCTGTCCAACTGCCTTTTCAAGGAGAACGCAGGCAAAATCGGGAAGGACAAGCCGCAGACCGAGGTTTCATGAAATTTCCGGGCTAGCCCGGATATTTCATGATTCTCGTGGGCGAGGCGCAGGAATTCCCGATCTTGCCAAGGCCAA
>JAWVYP010000037.1:0-14876 GCA_033722655.1 Akkermansiaceae bacterium
CGTTGTCCGGATCGATCTCGATCAGGGCGTCCCGGATGTTGTCGACGTAGATGGCGGCATTCTTAGGCGCCATCCAGGCATGGGGATTGGGTTTGCCGTCGTAGGGGCCGGACTGAATGCTGATGGGCTCAATGCCCTCGCTGAGCACGGCACTCGGAACGTCCTCGAGTTCCTGGTAGAAGCGCTCGAACCACATCTCCAGGTTGAGGCCGTTCCATAGGATGAGGTCGGCATCCTGGGCGCGCACCAAATCGGGAGGAGTCGGCTCGTAGCCGTGAATTTCCGCTCCCGGTTGGGTGATCGAGACCACCTCGGCCTTGTCGCCGGCCACTTCGCGCGCCATGTCAGCGAGAATCGTGAAGGTCGTCACCACCAGTGGCTTGTCCGAATCGCGCTCGTTTTTGGAGGAGCACCCCACGAGGACAAAAAAGGCCATGAGGGTCAGGATTGGCACGACGGCACAAAGAAAGGAGAACTTGGAATTGCTTGGTTTCATGGCTTCAGTCATGCAATGAAATCAGCCTAGGCTAATTTCATCATTCAAGGCTAAATTTCTGAAAAACATTCTTCTGGGCCGCTTTGCCGGGATTTACCGGTCGTAGATGGTCAGCCGCTCGGGACGCGGCAGGTAGAGTTTCTCTTCCTGCTGGCTTAGATCGAGACTGTCGAGAACGCTGGTCCGGCGCGGCACGAAGCCGACTTCGCCCTCTCTCTTGGCAAAGGCCGGCAGGGCGCTGTGGTAGGGATCGTCGCCGATGAGCACCGGTGATTGGGGCCGGACCGGCACCGCGTCCACCACCGAGGTCTCCAGTTCCGCAATGTCGATATCGGGCAGGTCGGGATTGGCGCCGGCGTGGTATTGGCAGTAAGGCAGACGGCTGTTCTGCTGGCGGAAGTATTCGATGCGTGCCGTGGACACGGCTTCCTCGACCTGCGTTTCCGGATTCTTGACGTATTCCAGGCAATAGTCTGTCGGGCGCTGCCCCGAAACCGCACAAACCGTTTCCGCCACCACGTTCTCAGGCTGGGCAATGGGCTGGCTGGGGAACCACGGCTCGGCGGCGTTCATGGCGGCCTGCCACACCGGCATGGCCAGGTCACGGCTAAAGGCGCCGGTGTAGATGCCTTCCCCCATGTTGTTGAGGAATCCCGTCCACACCGCGCAGTTCACTCCACTGCTGTAGCCGGCAAACCAGGTGTCTCCGAAATCGTGCGTGGTTCCGCCCTTGCCGGCGCCCTTGAAGCCCTCGGCCATGCCCTCATAAAGCCCACGGGCACTGCCGTGCTCTCCGCCTTCCACCAGCATGTCGTGAATCTGGAAGGCAGTGACCTCGTCGGTGACCCGGGTACGGCTGCGTGCTTCCGGACTGCGCTGGTAAATCACCACGCCCTCGACGTCGACGATGCGGTTCAGGTAAATCAATCCTCCCTCATCCATGGTTCCGCCATGGCCGAAGACCGACATTGCCCGCATCAACTGCTTGAGGGATGCCGGCTCGAAACCGACCGCGATGCGCCGCAGCAACTCGGCATCGGCTATCGGCAGCCCGTATGCAGCGGTCAATTGCACCAGACGCTCGAGGCCGATCTTGTCGACCAGGCGGACGGTCGCCGCAATCTTGGAGGCTTCCAGGGCCCGGCGCAGGGTCACCTTGCCCTCGTAGCGCGGCTTGATGAGCTCCATGCCCCACTCGCCAAGGATGCCGACCCGGCCGCTGACCATGACCGAGCGGTTGTCCATGGGTTCATCCTCCAAAAGATGGGTTGGCAGCATGCCGCTTTGCAGGGCGGCGGCATAAATGAAGGGAAAGAAGGCCGTGCCAAGGGGCTTGGTGCCGCTCTCGATGAAGTCGTAGGGAGACTCGGCGTAGTCCCTGCCGCCGACGTGCACCAGCACCTCCCCGGTCCCATCATGCACCATCAGGCAGGCGCCTTGGACATACTCCGGATCCTTTTCCATGTTTTTGACGTATTCGCCGTGCCTCTGGTGCGCATACTCCGGCCGTGACTCGGCCCGGCTCAAGACCTCCTCAAGCGTCTTTTCCGCCGCGGTCTGGGCCGGGGAGAGGATGGTCGTGTGGATGGTGTAGCCGCCCTCCGCCAGCCCCTCATCGCCCATGACCTTGCCCACTTCCTCGGCAATGCGCTCGTAGAGGTGGGTGGTGCCGCGGCGCAGCGGCTGGGGATTGAGTTTCAGCCTGCTCTCCTTCAATTCCCTGGCCTCCTTGCGGGTGATGGCACCGAGATCGACCATGCGGCCGATGACCAGATTGCGCGACTTGCGGTTGGCCTCGAGATCGTTGAGGGGCGAGAGGTTGGTGGGGTTCTTGATGCAGCCGACGATGGCGGCACTCTCCAGCGCATTGAGCTCGCTCGGTTCCTTGCCAAAATAGCCCAGCGAGGCCGAGCGGATGCCGTAGTAACCGCTGCCGAAGTAAATGCGATTGAGATAGAACTCGAGGATCTCGCGCTTGCTGTAGCGCTCTTCAATGCGCATCGCCAGGAAGGCCTCCACCATCTTGCGCTGCATGCCAGTCTCGCCGCGCTCCTTGCGCTCTCCCTCCAGGTCGTAGGCGTTGCGCGCCAGCTGCTGGGTGATGGTGCTCGCGCCCTGGGTGGTTTCACCCGCCTTGAAGTTGAGGTAGGCCGCTCGGGCCACCCCGATGTAATCGACGCCATCGTGCTCGTAGAAGCGCTGGTCCTCGCCCGCGCGCAGGGCATCGATGAAGATCTCCGAGACCTCATCAATGGAAATCACGCTGCGGTTCTGCACGAAGAAGCGGCCGATTTCCTTGCCGTTGCGATCGACGATCAGACTCGGCAACTCGATTTCGTCAATTTTGTCGAGGTCGTAGGTCGCCGCGCGCTCGCGGTAGGGCTTGGTGTAGTTGTCGAGGTAGCGGTAGCCCACCAGTCCGACGATGCCTCCCAGGATGGCCAGACCGAAGAGGGTCAGCACCACCGCAAGCCAGAAGCCGCCGCGCAGGAAGAACGGGCGCTTGCGCTTGCGCTTGGGCGAGGTGCGTGTTGTCTCTTTGTTGGCCATGGAGCTGAATTTCGGGCGCTTACCAAATATAGCGCCACACGGCCCCAGAGCTACTCCATCAAGCTTCCTGCCGCAACCCTTCCGTGATCGAGCCCATCCAACAACGCATTGAGGAACAGGGCCCGTTGAGCTTTGCGGATTACATGGCCATGGCCCTCTACACCCCGGAGCAGGGCTACTACGCCCGCGGCATCCGCCAGGTCGGGCGCGGCGGGGATTTCTACACCAGTGTCAGTGTTGGCTCCTGCTTTGGCGAACTGCTCGCCCGCCGCTTTCTCGCCGAATGGGAGCGCCTCGGCCGCCCCGAGCGCTGGCGCATCACCGAATGCGGGGCGCATGACGGCCGGCTCGCCCTCGACATCCTCGATGCCCTCCAAGCCAGCGAGCCCGCATCCTACGGGGCACTCGAATACGCCATTGCCGAGCCCCTGGAAAACCTGCGGGCCGCCCAAGCCAACACGCTGGCTCCGCACGGCAAGCGCTTGAATCAGGTCAAAACCGCCAATCCGCTCAAGCCCCTGCCCGGTGTGGTCTTCGGCAACGAGGTTCTCGACGCCCTGCCCTGCCAGGTCATCGAGTGGAACGGCAGCAGTTGGCAGGAATGCGCGGTTGGAATGCATGAAGGCAAACTCGAGTGGGAGCTGCGGCCCATCCACGATCCTGAACTTCAGGCCGCCGTCGACACATTGGGTAACGACTTTCCCCGCGGCTACCGCACCGAGGTCCGCACTGGCTACCCCAACTTCCTGGCGCCCCTCCACCAGAGTCTGAGCCAAGGTCTGCTGCTGTGGATTGATTACGGCTTCGAGCGCCCGGACTATTACCAGCGCGATCGCCACCAGGGCACGCTGCGCACCTTCGAACACCATCAGGCCGGGAATGACCCCCTCGTCCTGCCCGGCGAGCTCGACATCAGTGCGCACGTGGACTTCACCGCCGTGGCCGAGGTATCAGAACGTCTCGGAGGCAAGCCCAAGCCGCTCACCAGCCAAGGCAATTGGTTGACGCGTGTAGCGAAGGACTGGTTGCTGGCGCAGGAAGGGAAAGCGGATGCGCAGGCGGTGAGGCAGTTCCAGACGCTGACCCATCCCGGGCACCTGGGGAAGGCGTTTCAGGTGCTGGAGGTGGAAGTCTGAGTGGGAAGCCACGGGTTACACTAGTGTTTTCTATCTCCGAGGTCGACGCCGATATACCTTGCGAATTGCTGAGCTGTGTTTTCCTTTTTTAGAAAAAGGGATAGGCCTTTTGATATAGTTTTGCAAAACATCACCTGTTCTGAAGTGTACTGCCTGGAAACTCAAAAGCGCTTGTTGATGCAGCACGGAAACTGTGAAAATCCTTAGCCAAGCAACCATTTTCGACCATCCTGCTCAACTCAGAACCCATGACCCATTCCCTGCAACATTCCGTCAAGCTTCTGAGCGCATCCATGTTTCTGATCGCCACATCGGGTCTTCCCGCGGCTTCGGTGGTCAACTGGACGGTGCGCGAGAACGCGTTTGCCGGTGGGTCCACACCGGCATCCGACCTCAATACGGCCTCTCCCGTCGTTGGTGACGGCACGTCCAATAGTGCAGACGGATCCTCGATCTTCGGAACCTACTCTGCTTACACACTCAGCAGTGTCGGCGACACCTTGACCCTGAGCGGATCGGTCACCCTGTCAGGCACGGTCGCCAGCCCGGTCGCAGGCCAATTCCGATGGGCTCTCTATGACGTGAACGGCAGCAGTGACGATACGGGATGGCTCGGCTATTTCGCCTCCAGTGGTTCCGATATCGGCCAAGGCAAGATCAATGAAAGGGATCCCGCCTCGACCGGTTCGGCCTGGTACATGGCAAGTGGAGGCGGCAATGACATCGCCAACATCGCGGCTCCGGGAACTGGAAACTACGCCAATGACGGCACTTACAGCTTTATCCTGACTTTGGAGCGCACGGCTGGCGGCCTGCAGATTGACAGCTCTTTGATACGTGATTCCGACTCGGTGCAATTCGGCTCAGGCAGCGTGGAGGACACGTCCGTCCAGACCTTCACCTTCAACCGAGCGGGTTTTCTGATGGGCGGTGCCCTCGATGCTGACCGGGCAAGTTTCAGCAACATCGACGTCACCTACACCCCCATTCCCGAGCCCTCCGCTTCCATACTCAGCCTGCTTGGCGCCTGTGCCCTGTTGCTGCACCGCCGACGCCGTTAAAGCGGCCCGGCGAACGAGCGCATCAAGCCCCCGCGGACGACGACTCGGCGGCGCAGCCGACGGGAGGAGTGCAAGCGCATCAAGCGCATCCACTAACTCATCCGCTCCACCCTCATCCGCTCCGCAGTGACCAAGGAGAGAAAGCGCATGTAGTCCTCCTCACGCCCTGCGGAGTGCAGCACGTAGCGGTAGTGGCTCCAGCTCTGCATTTCCTCGAGCGCGTTCTTCATGCGCAGGTCGATGACCTCCTCGCTGTCCGTTGCGCGACCGGCGAGGCGGGTGCGCAGTTCATCCCCACTGGGAGGCATCACGAACAGGTCGACCAAGGCCCTCTGAATGCCCGGATCGGGACAGTTGCGGACCAGGGCTGCGCCCTGCACGTCGATGTCCATCACCACGTCGGTGCCGACCATCAGGTATTGCAGGACCTCACTTTTGAGTGAGCCGTAGAAGTTGCCGTGAACCTCGGCGTGCTCGAGGAAGTCGCCCTCGGCAATGCGCTTCTCGAATTCCTTGCGGGAAAGGAAGTGGTAATCGCGGCCGTCCTTTTCTCCCTCACGGGGTTGGCGGGTGGTGCAGGAAATCGAGTAGTGAGCCTCATCGGCATCCGCCAGTCGGCGACAGAGGGTCGTCTTGCCCGAGCCGGAGGGACCCGAAACCACCAACAGAATTCCGCTGCGCTGCACCATGGCGCGATCTTGGGCGGCTGCCTGCGCGACTGCAAGTAAGCACAGCGGCCATTTGCGGATTGCTGAGCGGCGAGCCAAAAGGCATCCTGTCGCACCGATGTTGTTGCCCGCCCTCCAGGACCTGATCAAGCCGCAGTGGCGCACGGTGCTTGAAGCCCTCAAGGAGCGCGGCGAACTCACCATCACCGAACTCTCCAAGCTCAACCGGGTCAGCTACATGACCGCCAAGTCGCATTGCGAGAAGCTGACCAAGGCCGGCTACCTGGTGCGCACGCGTTTGCCACGCACCGAGGTCGGACGGCCCGAAATCCTCTACAGCCTCTCCGAAAAGGCCCACACTCTCTTCGTCCAGGCCGGCCCCGAATTCACCCTCGGACTGCTGCAGGACACCGAGCGCATCTTCGGCAAGAGCACGCCGGACAAATTGCTCTTCCAGTATTTTTCCCGCCTCCAGAAGGTGTGGACCGAGGAGCTCGAGGGACTCAAGGAGCCCCTCATCCGCGCCGCCAAGCTCGCCAAGCTGCGCAGCCAGGCCGGTTACGGCTCGCTCTACCGCAAGGCCGCTATCAAGACCAACGACGACCTCGACCACGTGCCCGCCCACCTGCTGGAAATCCACCACCCCCTGCAGGCCGTCATCGAACACTACCCCATGGCCATCAAGATGGAGCTGCGCATGATCGAGGAACTTCTCGGCTGCCGGGTGAAGCGGGTGGAGGTCGACACCGGACGCCAGGCGGCACCCCACGTGCGCTACGAACTTTCCTCGTGAGGTTTCGGGGTTGAGTCGAGCCAGCAATTGAGCCACAACCCGTGGCGATGAAGATACTCGTAGTCGGCAAAGGTGGGCGCGAACACGCCCTGGTTCGCGCTCTCACAGAGTCCCCCTCCCAACCCGAACTGTTCTGCTTTCCAGGCAGCGATGCAATTTTCGAGATCGCCAAGCCCGTTGAGGCGGACGGACTCGAATCTCTCGTCGAGTGGATGAGCTCCAACGCCATCGACCTCTGTGTGGCCGGTGAGGAGAGCTACCTGGTCAAGGGCGAGGGCCTCGCCAAGCTCTGTGAGAAGGCCGGCATCCCCTGCTGGGGCCCGCCCAAGGAATCGGCCCAGCTCGAGGCCAGCAAGGAGTTCGCCAAGGAGTTCCTGGTCCGCAACCACATCCCCACCGCCAAGGCCACGGCCACCGAGTCCCTCGATGAAGCGCTCGCCGCCATCAACGGCGATTACCCCACCGTCCTCAAGTTTGACGGCCTCGCCGCCGGCAAGGGTGTGGCGGTCTGCCCCGATGAGAAGTCAGCCATTGCCTTCCTTGACGAGGTCTTCACCCAGCAGCGCTTCGGTCCCGGTCGAGTGCTCGTCGAGCAATGCCTGGAGGGTCCCGAAGTTTCCATCTTTGCGGCCATCGTTGACGACGGCCATCTCATCTTCACCCCCGCCCGTGACTACAAACGTGCCCTCGATGGCGACCAGGGACCCAACACCGGTGGCATGGGGGCGGTTGCCAGCCGCCAACTGCTGCCCGCCGCGGAGCTCGAGCGCATTGATCGCGAAATCGTCCAGCCCACCGTCGACGGCCTCAACAAGGAGAACCTCCCCTACCGCGGCTTCCTCTACTTCGGTCTGATGATGACCGCAGACGGCCCCAAGGTCATCGAATACAACTGCCGTTTCGGCGACCCCGAATGCCAGGCGGTGATGCCGCTGGTCAAGGGCGACCTCGCCGAGTTCTGCCTCGCTGGCGCCAAGGGCGAGCTCAAACCCGAACTGATCTCCTTTGACGAGGGCTGGAGCGTGGCCGTGATCGTCGCTTCGGCGGGCTATCCGGAGAGCTCGCGCAGCGGGGATGTGATCCGCGGCCTCGACACCGAGGGCGACTTCCGCATCTATCACGCTGGCACCCGGCGCAACGCCGAGGGCCAGTGGGAAACCAATGGCGGGCGCGTGCTGGCCATCGTCTGCGGCGGACCGAGCCGGATGGAGGCCGTCGCCAAGGCCCACACTGCCACCGATCAAATTTCCTTCGATGGCTTGCAACGCCGCCAGGATATCGGCATCCTCAACTTCGAATAAATGGACAAGCGCACCCTCACCGCCGAGGACATCGAAGCCGGTGTCCGCAGCCTGGCCGATGCCATCCGCGACCGCAGTGGAGATCAGCCCATGGCCTTGGTCGGCATTCGCAGCCGCGGCGACGAGGTCGCCGAGCGCGTGCTCAACCTGCTGGGCGAGGAGGACCGCGAACTTTCCTTCGGCATGCTCGACATCTCGCTCTACCGCGATGACTTCGAGCACCTCCACCAAAATCCCTCCTTGCAGGGCAGCGACATCAGTTTCCAGGTGGACGGCGCCCACATCATTCTCGTCGACGACGTGCTTTTTACCGGCCGCACCATCCGCGCGGCCCTCGACGCCCTCTCCGACTACGGCCGCCCAGCCAAGGTCGAACTCGCCGTGCTGATCGACCGGGGACACCGCGAAATGCCCATCCAGCCCGATTATGTCGGCATCTCGCTCGACACGAGCCGGATGGATCATGTATTGGTCTCCCTCGAAGGCACGGACGGCGAAGACAAGGTGCAAGTCGTCGACAACCAGAATTCATGACCCCCCTGCCGCAGCGCAAGAAGACGCCCGAGGAGATTGCCCAGCTCCGCGACCAACTCGGCGTTCCCCAGGCGACTCCTGCGACCACTAAGATGCAGACAGTCATGGAACCCTCGGTCGAGGCCCAGCGCAAGGCGACCACCCATGCGCCACCAGAAGCTTCAGAGGGTTCAGAGGATGCTGAAGAGCCCCAGGCCCCTGAATTCAGGAAGCTGATCCATTCGGATCCGGATCCAATCGACCCAGCCGGGGAGAGGGCAGAAGCCGACTCTTACGCATCCCCCGCCGCCCCCATCGAAACCGGGAGCAAGCCCGGCTCCCCCCTGCCCGAACGCAGACGCAGCCCGCATGAACTCGAGGAATTGCGCCGCCGCGAGATGCTGAGCCAGGTGGGCAAGGAGCCCCCGGTGAACTACAAGTTCCAGCCCGCCCACCCGGCGCTCATCACCTTCGGCTACCTGCTGGCCGCCGCCGGCAGCTGCAGCTTCTGGATGCAGAGTTATCCCAGGACAGCCCTGGCTGCTGGCTGCATGGGAGCACTGGCCATCGCCGTCTTCCTCTTCATCTGCCGCCCCGCCTCACAACACCACGCGGGCTTCATCTCGGCCATCGCGCTGCTGGTCGGAACCTTCACCATCATTCACCAAGTTTCCCAACAAGCCCATGCCTCGTAAGGACCTCCTCGACATCGAGTCGCTCGAGCGCAAGGACATCGACGCCCTGCTCGACCAGTCCGCGCCCTTCAAGGAGCTCTTCACCCGCTCGGTGAAGAAGGTTCCCGCCCTCAAGGGCAAGTCGGTGCTGATGCTCTTCTACGAGCCCAGCACCCGTACCCACTCCAGCTTCGAGGTCGCCGCCAAACGCCTGTCGGCGGACGTCACCAACTTCGATGTAGGCCAGAGCTCCATCACCAAGGGCGAGTCGGTGCGCGAGACCATCGAGACCCTGCAGGCGATGCGCACCGACTACGTGATCGTGCGCCACAAAAACTCCGGCCTGCCCGGAGTGATCGCCCGCCACACCAAGGCCTCGGTCATCAACGCCGGTGACGGCGCCCACGCCCACCCGACCCAGGCCCTGCTCGACGCCTTCACCATCAAGGAGAAGTTCCCCGATCCGACCGGCAAGAAGGTGCTCATTGTCGGTGACATTCTCCACTCCCGGGTCGCGCGCTCGACCACCATGATCCTCGGCAAGCTCGGCATGCAGGTCGCCCACCTCGGCCCCGGCTCGCTGGTGCCCAAGCGGGGTGATGCGGTCAGCCGCTTCACCAACTATGAGCAGGCGATGGCCTGGCAGCCCGATGTGGTCTACCTGCTGCGCGTCCAGATGGAGCGCCAGGAGGTCCAGTACTTCCCCAGCCTGCGCGAATACCACAAGCTCTACGGCATCACCGACGAGCGCCTCGAGGAAATCCGCCAGCGCGGCCTCTACATCATGCACCCGGGACCCGTGAACCGAGGCGTCGAACTCTGCGACGCGGTCATGGATTACGAACGCTGCCTCATCAACGACCAGGTCGAAAACGGCATCGCCGCCCGCATGGCCGTCCTCTACTGGCTCAAACCCGGGTCCGAATGAAGATTTCAGATTGTTGATTGCAGATTGTCAGATGGAAAAGGAATGCCGCACAGCAACTCACCACCCCCTCCAATCTCTCCCAACTTTCACCACTCCTGACCCATGACACTTGACTCATGACCTTACTGATCACCAACGCCCAGATCGCCAGCGAGAACTCACCCAAGCTTGAGAGCGCAGATGTGCTCATTGAGGACGGCACCATCACCAAGGTCTCCAGCGGCATCAAGGCCCCTGAGGGCGCCAAGATCATCGATGCCAAGGGACGCATCCTGATGCCCGGCATGTTTGATGCCCACGTCCACTTCCGCGAGCCCGGCCAGGAGGCCAAGGAGACCATCCAGAGCGGCAGCGAGGCCGCGATCAACGGTGGGGTCACCGGCGTGGTCATGATGCCCAACACCAGCCCCTCCATCGACTCGGGCACCGTCGTCGGCCAAGTCCTCGACATTGCCCGCCAGAAATCGCGCATCCCCATCTACACCTCGGGTTGCGTGACCGTTGGCCGCCAGGGCAAGGAACTCGCTGGCATCGAAGGCATGCGCGCCAAGGGGGTGAAAATGCTCACTGACGACGGCGACAGCACCAACAACCCCGACGTGCTCTACCGCGCCATGCAGTACGCTTCCGAGCTGGACATGTTCTTCGCCAGCCACTGCGAGGTGCCCGAACTCGCCGGCCCGCGCGCCCTCAACGATGGCGCGATGAGCTACCGCCTCGGCATCAAGGGCTCGCCCGCCTGTGCCGAGGAAATCATCATCGACCGCGACATCCGGCTGGCCCACGCCACCGGAGCGCACATCCACATCCAGCACGTCTCGAGCAAGATGGGCATGGAGACCATCGCCTGGTGGAAGTCGCGCGGCGACGTCAAGGTGACCGCCGAGGTCTCGCCCCACCACCTGCTCTTCTGCGACGAGGACATCGGCGACTACGACACCCACTACAAGATGAACCCACCGCTGCGCACCAAGGCCGACAACGAGGCGCTGCTGCAGGGATTGATTGATGGCACCTTCGACCTCATCGCCACCGACCACGCGCCGCACACCCCCTTCGAGAAGTCCCAGGACTTTGCCAGTGCGCCCAACGGCATCACCGGCCTCGACACCGCGCTGGTCTCGCTCCACCACCACTTCGTCGCCGAGGGCAAGTTTGGCTGGGACCTGCTGATCAAGCGCTACAGCGCGGAGCCCCGCCGCTTCATGGGCCTCGAGGCCGCCGAGATCGCCGAAGGCAAAACGGCCGACCTCGTCCTCTTCGACCCCGAAAAGGAGACCACCTTCAGCGCGGACTTCATGAAGTCCAAGAGCCAGAACACGCCCTTCCTCAACAAGACGATCAAGGGATCAGTCGATCTGGTGGTGTTGGGGAATGAGGTACTCTTGGAGCGCTGAGCTGGGAGCCTGGCGGCATCCCGATTCTCATTGACCTTTCCTTTTCCGGTTCGAGTATCTTGCTCAAGAACATGAGCACGAAACAGGCACCCATCCTTGTTGGAATCGATTTTTCAGCATCCTCTTCCGAAGTGCTGAAACAGGCCGCCCACATCAGCTCGGTGTGGGACAGCCCGGTGATCGCCGTCCACATATTGGACTCCAGCGCATTGGAGCATTGGTCGGCCCGCGGCTCTTCCCTCGGCAGTGAGGATGAACTCAAGGCCCAGGCCAGGGAGCGTCTGGAATCCCTCGCCTCGGATTGCGAGGGACTCAAGGACCTGCAGTTTGAAGTCGCCATTGGCGAGCCTGCAGGAGAACTTGCCAAGCTGGCCGAGGAGAAAGACGCCTGGCTGCTGGTGATTGCCGCCAACGACCGCACCAAGGACCGGCTTGGCTCCGTCGCCTCGCGCTGTGTGCGCAAGGTGAAGTGCGACGTGATGATCGAGCGGAAATGGCATCGCGGCCATTTCGAGAAGATTATTGTCTGCACCGACCTCAAGGGCAACAAGGACCCCGTACTCGAGCGGGCCATCAAGGTGGCCTCGGCCAACAAGGCCACCTTGGAAATCGTCCACGTGGCCTACCCTCCTGAGCGCGATTACTGGGGCGAACAGTACGAAGCCGACCGCCCTGCGCAAGGCCTCTCCTACGCCCAGCGCGTACGAGCGGAAACCAAGGAGCGTCTCGAGCGCTGTTGCAGCACCCATGAAGAGCAGCTTTCAGCGATCAAGCACGAGACCCGGGTCATCGAGTCCACCCATCCCGCCATCGCCCTCAACTCGCACATTGCCAGCTCCGGTGCCCAACTCGTGGTCTTGGGAACCCGCCACAAGGGCAAGATCGCTGGATTCTTCGGTGGCACGAATGCCGAACGCTTGATGCACGATGTCCCGGTTTCGGTCCTCGCCGTGAGGGTCTGATCGGACTTACGCCGGAATAGAGCGATTCTCAGAAGTCTTCTGCCATAACGAGTGGTCTGGATTTGGAATTTTGCGCTGCGCGAGGGACGGGGGTTCCGGGCAGGAATCTCTAGCCCGGAAATTTCATGAAATCTCGGTCTGCGGCTTGTCCCTCCCGATGTTGCCTGCGTTCTCCTTGAAAACGCAGTTGGACAGAGTGTCAACTCAGCCCTGCCTGCGTTTTCAGCGTCGGCCTTGGCAACATCGGGAATTCCTGCGCCTCGCCCACGAGAATCATGAAATATCCGGGCTAGCTGCTGCGTGATTTCTCGGTCGTGCAGCTCGCTGCACTTTGTCACAAGGCCTTGCACCTGAAGAAGGACTGCGGAAACGCCGAGAGTTCAACTGCCGGCTATTCCCCCTGCATCGTCTTGTCCCAGAAGACATTGAAACTGCGATCAGCCGCGATTGAGATCTTCTTCAATTCCATCAGTCGACTCGCCAGCGCCGGATCGCTTGCCTTGGACCCGGGCGAAATGCCGATGCTCAGACTTGGCTTGTGGGCGTAGCCACCTTTGGCTGGCTTCTGGCGCTGATGGCCGACACGGGCTTTGACCTCGTCGTAGGGAATGAGTTTTCCCATCTCATAGAATTGCCCGCGCTCGTCCATGAGCAGGTAAACGTGGGTCGCGACCTCGTTTTTCTTCTGCTCATCCAGATCGGCAAACGCCGTGACAGGCTCATTGACAACAATTGCAACCGTGCCGTTTTCAAACCACACCCCAAAATTCGAGCCCTCCATGCCACAGGTGCAATCGGAATAGGTACTGGGAAGAATGCACTCGATCCGCTTGCCGGTTGCGGGATTGTGAGCCCGGGCGCCTTTCCACTGCTCACGGGTGAGCGTCAGGGTTCTGGCAACCGTCACCTCCTCAAGCTGATCCTCGGTGAGTTCGACCAAATAGTGATCTCCCTCATATCGGGTCCCGTCTTCATGGATGGGCAGCCCCTCTCCATGGGCAAATGAGGCAAGGAGACACATTCCGAGAAGTGAGATGGGAATATTCATGGCAAGCGGCAATTCAGATTGAAGTCGGTTCATCCATAGCTCCGTGCCTCATGCCCACAAAGGACAAAGACAGCCCGCTCCGGCAGCCAAGCGGAATTTCCATGTTGCACCCACCCGTAGGATGCGTTTCGCTGCTCCCGCTGTCAGGGGCCGTGGAGGTCCGGCAAGCGAACCCGGCCAGGCCTTGATTGGAGCAACCGTAGTTTGTCCGGATTTGCCGCGGATTCCCTGGCGGCACTTTTTGTCTGGGGCCAAGGGCTGTGGCCGGAGCCTCACTCCCCGGCCTTGCCCTCCCCCTCCAAGACGGAAATCTGCTGCGAATAAAGCTTCAGGTCCGATTCGAAACCCTGCTCCTTGCAGAAGGCGGCCAATTTTTTCATGCGCTCCAGAGGATCCGCCTTGGTAACCCAGCAAACCTTGGCCATGCATTCCGGACAGAAGGCGACCGGCCGGCCATCGGATTCCGGCAGGGAATTGCTGCCGCACATCAAACATTCGTAGGCTGTGCAATGGCGGATGCTGAACATGTGGCCGGTCTCATGCACCGCGGTCTTGATGGTTCGCAGCAGGCACAGCCGGAAGGCATCCTCGGAAAGCGATGGATCTCCCTTGCGGTAGATGGACCAGACCCCAACGCGCTCACGAATCGAGGCCTGCCCGAAAACGAAGTTCCAGCCATCACCCGGCCACAGATCGGTGGCCGTCAACCCAAGGATGACACAGCCATCCTTGGGCAAACGCGCTTTCAGCACCTCATCGAGGATGTAGGTGGAGAGAAACTGGCGATCACCCCATGTCGGATGCACCCGGCGGGCATGCTCAGGAATTTCATCGTCCGGCAGGGCGTCCATCATTTTGACCGGCAGGGAGTAGAAGATCTCCATGTACTCCGCGGTCAGTTTCACGACTTTGAGCTGATCCTCGGTGAAATCTCCAATCGGAAGGATGCAAATGGTTCCGCGCTTGTCCGTGGGGCGGATCGGATCCTGGGTGACGTATTGGCGGAAGGTCTGCCCCGGCTCCTTGTTGTTGGCCAGCCACTCCCCGGGCTTGGGTGGACCCAGCGGTTGGTGCAGGGGACGCAGCTTTCCAATGATGGGCACGAAGGCCTCGGCACGGTCATTCCACCCCTCGCCTCTATCAGCGCGAACAAAATGCACAATCAACAGGGTGACGATGGCCGCGGAGAGCAGCACAATGATCATCCCCTGCGGAGACCGCTTGCTCAACACGACGCCTAGCTCTGGCTCACTGGACATGAAGGGCACTCTATCAAAGTGCCGCCATGAGCGCAGCATGAATGAGTGGGCCTACAGTTCCATCGCCTCTCGCGCCAAGCCCAGCAATTC